>JAITVS010000331.1 GCA_031285685.1 Tannerella sp. | reverse complement strand
CTCTCTATCTCTCTCTCGCTCTCTCTCTCTCTCTCTCTCTCTCTCTCTCTCTCTCTCTCTCTCTCTCTCTCTCTCTCTCTCTCTCTCTCTCTCTCTCTCTCTAACAAATATCCGGAATTAACCAACATGGATGTGTTAATTATTTCTAAGTGGGATGAATATTTGGTTTTAACAGAGTTCATGTGATCATTTCATTTAATAATGCAAATATAGTAATTTTTGCATTCATACGTATGCAATAAAAAGACGGAATATTATGATTAACGCTTTAGATATTCATTTATGTGGCTAAAACCCGGTTTTATCCGAATCTCTCCATGAGATTGCCGATTTTGGTTTTCATTGTCTGGAAGAATTTAATGCGTTCTCTGGCAGAAGCGCCACTAAGTAATATGGATTTGGCAATTGTGTTTTTGATCCATCTCTCAGTTTCTTCACAGAATGACGGATTGGAGGTGTTTATGTTATTTATGGTAAACAATTTGATTGTTGTAGATGTCGCACCTTCGTTTTTCAGAATCATAAAGCTGTTTTCCGGATTGATTTCACTCAGGTATAGTTTAATCGGCTATACTTTCTTTCTTACCGGTCTCTGTCCTTTTCATGAGGTTGTCCGTCATTCGCAGGTTAAGTGTGCCAGTGGAAAGTGATTTAGGTGATATCCTTTTGTCAGAGAGCGCCAGTCAGTTGAATGAAGTCGTTGTAACAGCCAAGAGAGCATTAGTAGAGCAAAGGCTTGATCGTATAGTCATCAATGTTTCAGGTAATATGATCACCTCGGGACTCAATATTAACGATTTGTTGAAACAGTTACCGGGCCTGATTGTCGAACAGGAACGGAAGTGTCAAACTAAATGGGCGCTCTGCCACCGTTTAGTTTGATGGAAGGCCTACTCGTCTTCCTGCTGAACAGGATGACGAAAACCGTATAATGGGACTTGTTCAACGAAATACCGGGAAAAGGGAGCAGTTGACTTTGAGCCTTAATGCTCCTTTTAAAATATCCAAATGGTAGCTTTAAACCTCAATACACAAACTACGTATATGATGATCGATACCCGCCATAGTGGTGAAAAATTTCAGAAAAACTACCTGACGGCTTATGCAGGCCTGAACCATAATTTCACTATTTTACCATCATTCAAGGCTAATATACAGACGACATGGATGAAACTGGGTTATGTAGGGGTCATAAAAGTGTATGATGATGTTTGGGGTGTGAATACCCGGATAGAAAAGATTTTCTGGAATAATCGGCTGGGACTGTCTTTATCGTGCAATGATGTATTCAGTACAGCGAGTAAATTCAATGGAAAAATGAAAATAGGAAATATAGACCAATCAGTCAAGCAGAATATGAACGAACGTCAAATCATGCTTACGGTGCGATACAGTTTCGGTTCGCAGAAGATACGCGGAGCACGAAATCGTAGTGTAGGTATTGAAGAAGAAATGAGCAGGACAAGAGAGTAAATAACGAAAATTTGTAACCTTTTGTATCAACATTTCGTCTTATGTTCAAAAATATATAAATAATAAAAAATAAAGACATGAAAAAATTAATCGTTTTTTGCTTGATTGCGGTTTTTGCCGCTCAGTCGTGTACGGGGAGAGTTTCTGATGCGAAAGGTGTCCATACGGAAGAAAGAAGTTTTGATTCGTTCGACGGTATCAAAGTCTCTAAGTTTTTGAACGCCAAAGTGGTGAAAGGAGATCATTACGGAGTGAAAGTCAATGTGCCGCAACAATATGCCGACTATTTAACTGTGGAGATTGACTCGGAAAATAATCTGGTAATCCGTATCAGTAGTGATAAAAAGGAGCCGAAACGCAGCGACAAATTTGAAGCGGAAATTACTTGTCCGTCTTTCGACCGGATCCTCGTTGAAAATTTAGCTTCTGTGGAGGTGATTTCCGAATATACTTTCGAAAATATAAAATTGGTAGCGAGGTCGCTTGCTTCCATCTCTTTTAAGGAACAAGCAGAGGTCAAAAATAATTGTCAGATTGAAGCAAATGACCTCGCTAAAATGACCTTGAATCTGGTTGCCGAAAACCTACTTGCAAAATCGACTTCAATGTCAGTAATAACAGTTTCCGGAACCGTTTCAGCGTTGGATGTCAATGCCAGTGACATGGCAAAGATCAATTGCCGGAAACTGAATACAAAAACCGCGAAAGTAAGAGCTCGCGCTATGTCTGAAATCGATGTTCAGGCGGATGAGCGATTCGAATTAAGCGCTTCCGACATGTCACGCATCCGATATACCGGTGCCGGCGAGGTGGCAAAAACGCATGCCGAAAGTATGTCGACTATTCGGAAGAAATAATAGTTTCTCTCAAGATTATTTTAAACAAGACCTCCTGAAAGTTTATCACTACTCATTGGGTGTGTTTTTGTTGCATTTTAAATTCTTTTTGTACTTTTGGGTTGATTTATGTAATATTTGTTATGAGGAAAGTTTCCGTTTTGATTCTTGTTTTGTTTGTCGTTTTTTGCAATTCCTGTAAAGAAAAAGTGTCGTATCCGGAAATATTGCGGGAAGCCGAAAGGGTGATGGATGCCAATCCGGATAGCGCCTCCGTGCTTCTTTCAAAAATTATAAACCCGGGCGAACTTACCGATGCGGAAAAAGCCGATTACGGCTACCTGACTGCTTCGGCTCATTTTTCGACAGACAAAGCGATGGCGGAAGACGGTATGATTATCTATACATTAAGCTATTACAAGGAGCACAATGTGGCGGATAAGCTGGCGCAAACCTATATGCTGGCAGCCGGATATTATGATTGGAATAATAATTTGCAGATGGCTGCTACCATGCTGAACGGAGGCCTTGATTTTTCATTGGAAATACAGGATAGTACTTGGGTTTCGCGGTTTTATCGTGCGATAGGGCATGATCGTTATTCGAAAAAGGAATATAAGGAAGCAGTTTCTTTTTATCATAAGGCAATCGATTATGAAAGTGATAGCGACATTTATTATCAAGTAGGGTTGAGTTATGCCTTTCTCGGAAATATGGATTCGATGAGTTTCTATATAAATAAAGCAATCGGTTATGCGATAGAGCATGGAGAGCATGATGTTGTAAGGCATTACCGCCGAAATTATGCTGATATTTTATATTATAATAGGGGATATAAGGAGGCTTTAAGCGTCCAGAAACAGATTGCTGATGCCGGCGGCAGTTCGTGGACGGTTACTACGTCAATCGCTTTGCTATATCTCG
Organism: Tannerella sp.; assembly: GCA_031285685.1. Lineage (GTDB taxonomy): Bacteria > Bacteroidota > Bacteroidia > Bacteroidales > Tannerellaceae > Tannerella. Next base: position 28,422 of record JAITVS010000331.1, on the reverse strand, counting down.
CCATGAGACAGCCGGATTCCGCTCAAATTTATATAGATTCTGCGCGGGTACATCTCGAAGATATGAAAAAAAATAATCCAGGCGTGGCTCCTGATATGTCGGCCGATAATTTTGTGTTGGCACTTCAGGCAGTGGTCGATTATGCCGAAGGCCGGCTTATCAATCTGCAGCCAATGGGTGCGAAAAATCATGAACATTGGACCAAAGTTCGGAAAAATGAGTTGCTGATCGAAGAGAAAATTGAGCTAAAAAACAGGCTTGAACAACAAAACCTGCTGCTGACAATTGCTCGGCAGCGTCTTCTTCTTTATATAACGTGGGGAATGATCCTGCTCATGTCGGTTGCTGTTTTTATGTTTTTCTATATTCGTCGTAAGCGGACGAAGCTGATAGAAGTGGAAGAAAAGCGGGAAATTTTGGAGAAACTGTTGAAGGAAGCGACTGCGGCTAATGAAAAGGACAGTGCGTTTTTTTAAAAAGTGTTGTTGCAGCAACTCGGTTTGATAAAATTGGTCGCTTCAACACCGACTAACCATAATCAGGAATTGTTAAAACAGGTATCGCTGATCAACAATAGCGATGTTCCGGTCGAAGATATGTTGGTTTGGACCGATTTATATAAACTGATCGATTCTATTTACGACGGATTTTATGTGAAGATGACCTCTAAATACGGAGCTATCCTTACTGAAAAAGAAAAACAGCTATGCTGTCTGCTCTGCGCAGGATTTTCAACAAAAGAAATCAGCGTGATAAGCCAACAAAGCGTCCAAACCATTTACCAACGAAAAACCACGATCCGCCAGAAACTGAAAATGGATGAAAAAGAGGATATCATCGATTTTATTAAATCCTGACTTTTAAATAAAGTAAACGATAATGGCCGACAGTGTCCGGAAATTATTCAAAATTCAGCCCGTTTTTTAAGCAGGCTCTTTTATATAAATCCCATATAAACTTCAAAAAGGTAAATATAAAACTTTTTGAAAATGAGTAATTGTATTTTGTTTATAATTAGCGATTTGCGTTTGGGGAATATAAAGAAAAATATTCCATATATAAGTAGGGTGAGGGGTGTTTTACCCTACTTTTGGGTCATAATCAATAAAAATTATGATCATGAAAAAGTTAGTATTTGTAATCAGTTTTTTAATTTCAATGTCCTCTGTTATTTGTTGCGGACAAGGTGAAGTATCGGTAAGAGAAATTTATTACCAAGTGGATAAAAACGGAAATATCAAAGAGCGTAAAACACTTGGTGAACGAACGTTGGTCTACACGCCCGGCCGTGGGCTGACCAAAATGGAATTTAACGGTGGTTTCAGGCATAATTTGGATATCCGCGACGTGGATGTTTATAATATTACCGGCTCACTTTCTGCGAAAACGGAAAAATTAGCGCCGGTGTATGATGATCAAAAGCGCCTTGTCGAATATTCGGAATCTGCCGGCAGCGGTACCTTGATTAAGCACTTTGTCGGTTATAATCAATATGACGATCCGATAGAAATAAAATCCACACTTGAAAATGAAGATGGGACCGTTTCCGTTCTGCCAACCATGACCTTCGATTATTTCTATTTTTGCGATGTACCTAATCTGAAACCCCAGGAGAAAGAATTGGACAAGTATTATCGTCTTGGTATCATTTTATCGAAACAGGGTTGTCCCTGGATGTTGCGAACAGTAAAAAAGAACGGAGTTCCGGTTCAGCATGCAGAACGTAAATATCGTGACGAATAAGTATTCAATTATAAATGTTAAAATAACTCATAACAAAGTCAAAATCATGGGAAGAGTGGGATTGAAGATTATCATAATTGCAATTAGTTTGTTTGTCATGTCGGGGATTTATGCGCAGCATAGTGTTTCAGGACGTATTGCAGTGATTGAGGATGGGAAAAAAATGTATTTAGAGGCGGTGAATATTTCTCTGAGTACACTCGATTCCGTATTTGTGACGGGAGGTGTCAGTGACCAGAAAGGAGTTTTTTTGTTGAAAAACGTCGCAAGTGGGGATTACCAGGTGACGCTGTCTTATTTAGGTTATACACCTCAAGTTGTGTCGTTGAACGGATTGTCAAAGTCCATCTCTCTCGAAGATGTTTTTATGGAAGAGGAAACCACACAGTTGGAGACTGTTACGGTGACAGCCTCCAACGTATCGAATAGGGTAGACCGGCTGATCGTATTTGTGACCGAACAACAGAAAGCCGGTTCAAGCAACGGGATAAACCTGTTGAATACACTCCAGCTTCCCCGTCTGACGGTAAATCCGGTGACAAATCAGGTTTCGTTGCCCGGAGATGAGACGCTTCAGTTCTGTATTAACGGTATAAAAGTCAATTCAGCCGATGTCAGGGCGTTGCAGCCGGGCGAAGTGATCCGGGTCGAATATCTGGATAATCCGGGCTTACGTTATGGAAAAGTGAATGTGGTGATTAATTATGTGGTCAGGCGTGAAGTGAGCGGAGGATTTGTCAGCCTGGATTTGAGTAATGCCGTAACAACAAGTTTTGGAGATGATCAAATTGCCGCTAAATTCAATTACAAAAAATCTGAATTCGGATTGAAATACGCGGTCAGTTACCGTAACCCGACTAAAATATGGACGGATGAAGAACGCATATTTCATTTTTCGGATGGGAGTAGCTTGACACGTTATTCCGATGGTTTGCCGGGAAAGCAGTCCGAAAATTATCACAATATGTCTTTCAATTATAATTTATTTGAAGAAAGAAAGCATTATTTTAACGTGACATTGCGGTATTCTTTTTCCGAAGATGACGGGAGGGGTTATTCTACTCAATATACTTCGCTGAATGCCGCCGATATAACAAATACTTACCAGGGCAGAAGCAGCATTCGACATCTGCCTTCGTTGGACTTATATTATATGCGTTCGCTGAAAAACAAACAAAACATTGTTTTAAATGTCGTAGGAACCTATATTCGTTCGGACATAGACCAATTGTATGAGGAAAAAAAAGAAGAAGAAATTTTAAGTGATATCGTTTCCGATGTGGCCGGGAATAAATATTCAATTATCGGCGAGGGTATTTATGAAAAAACATTTGATAATACCAATCGTTTTACGGCCGGAATAAAGCATACGCAGGCTTTTGCCAATAACGATTATTCCGGAACGGTCAATACGCGGACAAAAATGAATCAAACCGATTCTTATGTATATGCTGAATATTCGGGGAAAAAAGATAAATTCAGTTATACCGGAGGTATCGGACTCTCGCTTTGGTGGTCGAAACAACAGGGAGAAAAGGATGATTCATTTTATACATTCAGGCCTAAAATGACATTGCAATATAATTTTTCGTCCGGTACATTTGTTCGCCTGAGAGGAGAAATTTTTAATACAGCGCCCTCCCTGTCAAATTTAAGCGCGGTCGATCAATATATAGATACATTACAGATTATGCGCGGAAATCCGGCGTTGAGGCCCAATATGTATTACAGTCCAAGCGTCTTGTTTAGTGGGAAAAACGGTATTTACAGCGTCAATTTCTACAATTCTTACCTATATAGCCCGAAGCCGGTTCTGAGAGAGGTTCTGAGAGAGAATCACATATTTATACATACTTATGATAATCATAAGGATTGGCAGAAGCTGAACAGTGAATTAACCTTGTCTGCCGGGCCGGTAAAAGAAATCCTGATTGTTTCGCTGACGGGCGGGGTCAATTATTTTATCAGCAACGGAAACACGTATCATCATACATATACCAATTTCTATTACAGGGCGCAGGTCATGGCAATGTATAAAAAGTTTGCAGGTGTATTTCAGGCGAACAGTGCGTACGACCATTTTGCGGGAGAATCGTTGTATGGAGGTGAAAGTTCGTATTTGTTTATGTTGAACTATAATGCCGGAAAATTTACAGCCGGTGCAGGGATCTTGTATCCGTTTTCTGATCAGTATAAAAGAATCGAAGAAAGCAGAAACGTCTATACTCCTATGAAAGAGACAATGTATGCGAATGATTTTTCCCGTATGGTTCTGCTTAAATTTGCATGGAACTTTGACTATGGACGTAAAGCGAAAAGCGGTACAAAACGTACTAATAACACGGACAATGATTCGGGAATTATGACGGGTAATTAATCAGCGTTTGTATTGTTCAATGCTTTGGTTTGGAGTCGTTGAGGTTGTGAAAAATTAAGCGAATAAAAAGTTTCGGAATCCAAAAAAATAGTTGTAGATTTGTACGAACCCATAAGTATTTAACACATGAAGAATATAACTACAAATGAAGTCATAGACTGGGCGAAACAGTTTCTGGCGAAGGCAGACGAAGAGTTGACAAATGATGAAGTAAAAGAGCAGAAAAAGTATGCTTCATTAGTGCAAACACCCGAGTATAAGACCTTTTTGTCGAGAATGCTGGATGAGTCGTCGCAGATTCGTGATAACGGCAAGCTGAATAAACGGGTACGGCAGATCATCAAAGAGTATGGCATTCCTGACTTTTTCGGAGGGGGTGATCGTTTCCTGCTACAGTTATATATGATGGGTGGGTATTGGTTTCCGTCGATAGCGATGCCGATCTTTAAACAGAAACTTCGTGCTGAAACGAAGAAGATTATTATAGCGGAAGAACGCCCGAAGCTGACAAAACATCTGGAAGGGCGCTGGAACAGTCATATCGGGCAAAATGTAAATTTGCTGGGTGAGGTTGTTTTGGGAGACGGCGAAGCTTGTCATCGTTATAAACATTACCTGGAAGCATTGGGTGAACCGGATATCAATTATATTTCCATTAAAATATCAGGTATTTACGCCCAGATACATCCGCTAAGCTATGAGCAGAATAAAAAAGACCTTTGCGACATGGTGGCGGCTGTTTACCGGAAAGCAATGGATAATACCTATACGGATCATGCCGGCAAAAAGCAGGCGAAATTCGTGAATCTGGATATGGAAGAGTATAAGGATGCACATCTTACAATGGATGTGTTTATTGAAGTGCTGAGCCGTCCGGAATTTAAGGATTACAGTGTCGGGATCGTTATTCAGGCTTATTTGCCGGATGCGGAAGGATTGCAGCGGCGATTGCTGGATTTTGCAAAGAAACGCTGTGAGGAGGGAGGCGCTCCGTTGAAAATGCGTTTGGTGAAAGGTGCGAACTTGCAAATGGAAAGTATTATTTCGTCACTGAAAGGGTGGGAGAATCCGGTTTATCGTTCGAAAGTGGAGGTGGATGCCAATTATATGCACATTCTGGATATTGCATTGCAGCCGGAGAATATACATGCTTGTCGCGTGGGAGTCGCTTCGCATAACTATTTCAGTATTGCCTATGCGCATTTACTGGCAGAGAAAAACGGAGTATCCGAATTCGTCACTTTTGAAATGCTGGAGGGGATGGCTAACAACCTTCCGCGCGTGATACGGAAATTAGGAAAACAGATTATTCTTTATACTCCTGTAGTAAAAGCCAATCATTTCCTGAATGCGATCTCTTATCTGGTTCGTCGCCTGGATGAAAATACGGGAAAAGATAATTTCCTCAGTTATACTTTTAACCTGAAATTGGATAGTCCGCATTGGAACTTTCTTGCCGAACAATTTTTAGAAGCCTATCAATTGAAAGATACTATACGGACGACGCCTTATCGTACGCAGGATCGTACGAAAGCGCCGGTTCCGGATGCGGATATCAATATATTTAAAAATGAGCCGGACACAGACCTTGATTTGCCTCAGAACCGTCAATGGGCATTGGATATTCTTAAGAAATGGGAAACTTCGGTGAATGAGAAAAACTTTATTGTTCCTGTTCAGATCGGAGATAAAGAAGTGATTACCGATAAGAAGAAACTTTATTACGACCGTAGTCGTAATATGGAGGTTTGTTTCTGTGAAGCCAATCTGTCTTCATTGGATCATGTAAAAGAAATCATTGAAACTGCGGAAAAAGACGTTTCGGGATGGCGGCAGACATCTGTAGATAAACGGAATGAAATACTTCATCAGGTGGCGGAAAATCTGAGTGTTAAGCGGGGTGATCTGATCGGCTGCATGGCGGCGATTACCGGAAAAACTTTTATGGAAGGGGATGTGGAAGTGTCGGAAGCGATTGATTTCTGTCGTTATTATCCGATAACCATGAAGGCGCTTGATAGCCTGGAAACAGTTTCTCATACTCCGAAGGGTATTATATTGGTCATCCCGCCATGGAATTTCCCATTGGCGATACCGGTTGGCGGAGTTGCTTCTGCGCTCGCGGGCGGTAATACGGTGATCCTGAAGCCGGCAACGGTGGCTTTACCGATCGCATGGGAATTTGCCAGATGTTTCTGGGATGGGGGTGTACCCAAAGACGCATTGCAGGTGGTTTGTACTGCCGACCGTGAATCACTGGGGCATCTGACTGCTCATCCTTCCATCAAACATGTGATATTGACCGGTGGAACGGATACGGCATTCCGCTTGCTGAAAAACAGCCCCAGAACACCTCTTTCTGCGGAAACCGGTGGTAAGAATGCGATCATCGTGACGAATATGGCTGATCAGGATCATGCGATCCAAAATATCGTATCATCGGCATTTAGTAATGCAGGTCAGAAATGTTCGGCTTGTTCTTTGCTGTTATTGGATAAGAAAGCGTATCATGATGAATCCTTTAAATCAAAACTTCGAGATGCCGTTATGAGTATGCATACCGGTAGCGTATGGAATACAATGAACATGGTCGGGCCAATGATTGATAATGATAATGAAAAGCTTTTACATGCTATTGAAAACCTTGAACCGGGAGAATCGTGGCTTGTAGCTCCGGAGTTTGCGGATGAAAAGAAATATATCCTGAAGCCGGCCGTAAAATGGGGTGTGAAGCCGACCAGTTACACTTTTAAAAATGAACTTTTTGCTCCGTTGTTGTCCGTAGTCTGTATAGATAATCTGGAACAAGGTATAGAGTATGCTAATTCATCGGAATACGGTCTGACGGCAGGATTGCAAAGCCTGAATGAAGAAGAGCATCAGATTTGGCGTAATCGTATTGAAGCCGGTAATCTGTATATTAACCGTGGAATTACAGGTGCGATTGTACGTCGCCAACCGTTTGGAGGAGTGAAACGTTCGGCGTTCGGAGGCGGCATTAAAGCCGGTGGTCCGAATTATGTTTCCTGCTTTGTGGAACTGTGGGAAAATGAATTGCCGAAAGTGGTTACCCATACTCCTTTTAGTGAGTTTGTTCCGGAAGAGAAGGATAAAAATCGTTTGAATTTTGCCGCGGTAAGTTTTAAAGAAGCCTGGTTGGAAGAGTTCTCAAAAGAAAAAGATGTCAGCCATATATACGGTGAAGAAAATAAGTTCCGTTATCTGCCGCTGAAAAATGTCGGTTTCCGCATTAAAAGAAGTGATTCCCTCGTCGACGTCTTGATCGTATTACTTGCTGCCGATACTGCCGGAACTCCGCTTACAGTGAGCATTTCGACCGATGACAGCAAACTGCAGGCAGTCGAATCCGCGTTGGAAAAGCTTACAAAAGCGCAGCTCAGAAAGCAGTCGGCCGAGACTTTTATAAAAGAAATGGATCAGTATGAACGTGTACGTACGTGTACTGCAGAACTGTCGGATGAATTTTATCACAAAGCAGCGGAATTAGGGATGCACATCGCTAATAACAAGCCGCTTGCAGAAGGACGTCTGGAGCTGCTTCATTATCTGAAAGAACAAAGCATCGCATACGAATACCATCGTTATGGAAGTGTTTTCGGGGAAGATAAATAGTTTATTTTAGAGCAAAGGCTTGTAGTGTGATTTTCTGTTTTACCTTACCTTAATACCTTCAGGAATATTGGGGTCAGGATCTGTTGGTTATGCTGTTTACCAGTCTGATAATGTATGATTTTTTCCGAATAACTTTATAGATAGTTTGATCATGGTAAAAATCATATATATAACAGTGAAAATAACTACAATATATGATATGGAGCCCGGAAACTGAGGACTGGGAATCTGACGCAAAACATCTGCCGGCGTTATTATTACTTGTGTCTCTGTTGCTATACCATAGACTCTCGGAAAATACCTGATCGTATTGATTTCATTTAAAGGGATGTTTAAGTTTGCTTCTTTGATTTTTTTCAGGTCTTTTTTAAGGACCTGTAACGTTACCTTCAAGCCATTCACTGAAGCCGGAAAATCATCTATCCGATTACAGTCGAGTTTCAGAGGCGTGTTGTATTTATCTAATTTCAGGTAGTAGGTGTAGGTGGTATTTTTCATATTAAACGGGCTTCTGTCTGTAAGGAAATGAGTCTCCGTGACAATTCCTTCAATATCCGTCATTTTTGTGGCAGGGTACCGGACGAAAATCAAATGCCAGATAACCGGCAGTGCAACGATCATGAGCAGGCATCCCACAATATGGAATATGATAGCACGTTTGCTTGTTACTTGATGGTCGAATTCCATATTTTCAAATGAGCCGGGAATGTCTCGTTTCATGAATTTTTTTTGATAGACTCTGATATGGTCGGTGCCATAGATAGCGGGAATTTACATTTCTATTTCATCACCTGATATGATGCGGTTTGTAATAGCATAGAAAGTCAGTCCCGGTATTGTTTTTATGCCGAGTTTGGACGTAATATTTTTTCGGTGTGTAAGTACCGTATTTAAGCTAATGCAAAGGCGTTCTGCCACTTCTTTATTTGTTTCTCCTTTGACGATTTCTCTGAGGACTTCGATTTCACGTGAAGACAAATTTTTATTACCTTCTTTTTCCATACCGGTTACGATGGGGACAAGGATGCGATAACGTATACGATTATGTTGTTTGATATCGGTGTATAACGTATTTATCGCAAAGATGACAGCATAACATAAATTTTCGTTATAGTCGCCGGATAAATGTTTTATAATTATATGTTTAAGATCGGTAATAAGAGCTTCGATCGGTTCTTCCGGATCGGACGGCGCTGTCGGATGATAGGTCAGCGTTTTATTCTTTATTTGTTTCTCGCAAAGCTTAATAATATGAGGGAACCATTCTTTTTCATCTGTTTCTATGCGCTTCAGCAGGCGGTTTTTAAAGGTGTCAAATAGTTTTCCGATAAGAGCCAATGATTCGTTATTAGGGTCGCTGGCAGATATAAATAAGCGCAGGTGCCGTTCGATATTCGGTAGTTGCGAATGCAGATAATACAAATTTGTTTTTGTGAGATAATCTACGATTTGCGTAAGATGAAACCCCTGTAGTTTTTTTTCCGGAAAATAACTTTCATTCAGGAACGTATTTATCATTGTGATGAAAAAATCGATATTGATATCATATTTGTCACAAATTTCCAACGCGGTGCTTTCGCCTAGTCCGAGACGTATGCCGAACCTGTTTATAACGGGAATGAGTGAAGGGTATTCTTCTACCACTTCACTCATTCTCATATTTGAATATATCAGAGACAACTTATGCTTCCTCCCATTGTTTACGGATAAGCGCGACACCTTCGGCAGCGGATGCGTTGCGGTCTTCCGCCTTGCTTCCGCATTCGAAACTGATGTACTTATCATATCCGATTATTTTCAATCCCCGGAATCCGTCTATATAATTGTCCGCTTCACCATCCTCACCGGGCATAAGCCTTCTTTTACGGCTGGCAATGTGTACATGTTGCAGATATTTTCCTCCGGAGAGAAAAGCTCCCATATCGGAAGTTTCTTCCCATGTCATATGCCAGAAGTCGCCGAGACATGTTACGCCGGGATTGTTGATGTCGCGGCAGATCGATGCGGCATCGGCAACCAGGCGCAGGTAGAATGCTTCGCGTCGGTTTAGCGGCTCGAGAATAACCGTTGTTCCGTTTTCTTTGGCAAATGTTCCGAGTTCGTCGAACCATTGGCAGAGAAAATCACGTGTTTCCTGTGTGTGAGGCATCACCGGTTTTTGGGAATTGAATGCGGGTACGATGATCACCCCTGTTGAACCTAATGCTCCGGCAGCAGTTATGATCTCACGCATCGAGTCACGGCACTCGTTGCGGACACTTTCGTCTTCGGAGAGCATAAAACCACTGAAACCGGCGCAGATCGCACTGATTTTAATATCGCGTCCGTTCAAAGCTTGTTTGAATTCATTTACACGTCCCGATAGTCCTTTGCCACCGACTTCAAGGCCATTCACTCCTAGTTTTTCCATGAAATCGAGTTTTTCCTTCAATACATCACCGGCAAGCGTCTTTTCCTGAAATGAAATATTCAGCTTTGCATTCGGATTATACGGAAGAGTGTTTTTGCCGCTTCCGGTTTCTTTCCCATTGCTACCGGAAGCTTCTTTGCCGGAACTCCCCGTGCAGGCGCTGACCGTTGCCAGCGCTGCACTGCCGAGGGATGCTTTTATGAAATTTCTTCTGTCGACGCTCATATTACTTTTTTATGTAAGGCTTGCCTGCAACCGGAACTACAAATCCGGTCATGTCCATTTTACCTGTCAGATTAGTGTCTTTGGGAGTCATATCGAGAGGTGACGCGGTCATCGCTTCCCAGGTCGATTCCGTTCCTGTGTATGCGGACTCACGGCCCATGATCGCAGCCATATTGGGGATGGCAATTTCGGAAGCCTGGTCAATTGTTTTTCCTGCGCGGATGAGATTGATCCAGTTTACATGTTCGAGAACATAAGGATCTGTTTGTTTGCAGCTTGCTTTTTCTGCTTCGAAGTCATATTTCCATATTTCTTTGCCGGTGAGGTCTTTGATAATTGCCGTATTACCGGAATTCGTGTACAGGGAGCCTTTTGTTCCCTGGATAAACTCGCTCACGTTGTTGGCGCATCCGTCTATCTGGCGGCACATACTATGGAGATGTATGCCGTTTTCCATCGTGAAATCAACACTGAAATTATCAAACTGGTCCCCGGTAACACGGCGCTGGCGGGAACCGAAACCTACCGCTTTTGCCGGTTTGAGGTCTGAAAACCATGTAAATACGTCAATGTTATGTACGTGTTGTTCTACGATATGATCACCGGATAACCATTTCCAGTTTACCCAGTCTTTTATCATCCATTCGCCATCGCTCCATCCGGCTGCGCGGTCGCGGTGCCACAACTTGCCTCCGTTCCAATATACAACGCCTCCGGTTATTTCTCCGATCATACCTTCCATTACTTGCTTGTATGCTTCTACATAGTTACGTTGATGACGGCGTTGTGTTCCGGTAATTACGCATAAATTTTTAGCCTTAGCCTGTCTTGCCGTAGCCATGATCAATCGGTATCCTACCGGATCCACACATACCGGTTTTTCAAGAAACGAATGTTTTCCTTTTTCTGTCGCATATTGAAAATGGATCGGGCGGAAGTTGGGTGGTGTAACAATCAATACCACATCGACACCGCTATCGATCACTTGTTTATATGCGTCTAATCCGACAAAGCGTTTGTCTGCGGGGATATCAATATTTTTTTTATTCTTTAATTCATCCGCAAGTTTGTCTATCTGTTCTTTAAAGGTATCACCCAATGCTGTGATGGTAACACCGTTTGCCGCATTGAGGAAATTAAATGCCGCGCCGCTTCCGCGTCCGCCGCAACCGATCACACCGGCTTTCAGTTCTTTTCCGTCGGTAGCCAGATCCGCTAATTCTGGTACATAGTATGATCCGGGTTCCTTTAATGGTTTTTTTGCAGCACTGCTACCTCCTTTTGTGCCGCTTTCACCGCCTCCGCAAGAGGTCAAAACGCTTCCTGTTCCAACCATTCCCGCAGCTCCGACAAGCGCTGAACTTTTTAGGAAGGTTCTTCTGTTAATACTGTTTTTTTTCATGATGTAATTAATTAAGTTCGTTTAACCTGTATCTGTTTTTATTTAATATTCGTTGAAGACGGCTCACATACGATACGGAAACCAATACCTTTTATGTCGGAATACCACCAGATACTTTTAGGCTGTTGCGGATCTGTTTTCAACCAGTCCGCATGATACGTATGGGAGCGCGCTGCGCAGCGTACATCGGCAGCATCGGAAGAATACAGTCCTCCACGTACCACCCATTCCTCACCTTCTGTAGCAATCGGGTCGGTTACTTTCTCTCCCGTTTTGCTGTAAGCATCAGCAGAATATTTGTCGGCACAGTATTCCATTACATTGCCGAGCATATTTTTTAATCCGAACGGATTTGGTTTGACTTTATCCGGTTCCTGTGTCCGGTTACTACTGTTTTTGCTGTATATTACATAATCACTTATGGTGTCGGTTTTTGCACTGAAAAACTTACGCATAAAGCCTTCGTCGGAGTAATCTTTCGGTTTTCCTTCAAAGAAATAAGGTGTTTCCGAACCTCCACGTGCAGCATATTCCCATTCCGCCTCCGTTGGGAGACGGTATTTCTTTCCGGTTTTGAGTGATAGCCACTGGCAGAATGTTTCGGCTGCATAATGTGTCATTGTGATAGCCGGACGGGAACCGCTTCCCCATCCCTGATCCGGGAAACCGAATGGTGGAGTGGGACCGGTTATCGCATCTACATCCGGGCGGCTGTTATTGGCAAAAACCGTTTCGGGTAGCGTACGCCCTTCACTCATTGTATTGGAATAAAAGGCCCAGTACTGGTCCCATGTCACTTCGACTTCCGCCATGAAAAACGAACTGACAGTTACATTACGTACAGGCCATTCATCTTCTTTATGAAAGTCTTCTTTTTTATTGCTTCCCATACCGAATGTGCCGCCATTAATGGCGATCATATTAAATGAAACGGTAGTGCCCGGTATTTGTTCCGTATAGTTCGTGAAAGATGTAACTGTCGTTGCTGAGTCGAATACCGGTCCGGAAACTGTACTGCTGCCCGCTCCGGGTATGCCTGTCATCTGGCCGTGTTTGTAGTCCGGATTATAATGACCGGCATCCAGATGGCAGCTTATGCATTGTAAGTCCAGCTTTTTTTCATTTTCTTCGTAATATAAATGGGCGGTGATCCCGTCATCGGTTATTTTTGAAGGGAACAGGTTTCTATGGCATTCTTTGCAGGATTCGTTGGGAATGTATTTTACCGCATGCTCCAGTTCCGATTTCATGTCCCAGTTAAAATCTGCGCTGTCTTTGGTCAGATAACCCCATACATCCTTGACTCCGAGTTTTACTTTTGCAGAATAATGATTCCATGTCTGGTTTTTGGGAGGTAAATGACAATCAACGCAATGAGTGATGACTCCGCTTTTACTATTGACATGAACCGACTGTTTCCAACTTTCCCCGGCATGAGGGTGAGCATGGCATTTCATGCACGATTCATCGCTAGAATAGTATACGGATACCTGATATGCTGATATGAATATGGCAAAACCGATGATTAAGCCGGCAAGAAAGATCCATTTTTTCTTTCCTTTTTTCTTTTCGTCCCTTCTTCTTAATCGATCCATTTTACCCACTTTTGATCGTTACTGTAGCCGGAAGCTACCATCGTTTCAATAAATTGCATGCCGCGTATCCCATCGTATACATTCGGAAAATCAATACATTCGGCAGAGGGTATTTCACCTACGGCAAGCGCTTTGACCGTCAGAGCGAAATTCCGGTATATATTGGCAAAAGCTTCGATAAAGCCTTCCGGATGTCCTCCCGGAATACGGATGTTCCATTTTGCAAGGTCGCTGAGGTATTTATAACCGTTTCCGATTCTTATTTCTTCCGTTGGTCTGTCCGTCCATTTTGCATACAAGGTGTTCGGTTCCATTTGTTGCCATTCGAGTCCGCCCTTGTCTCCGTAGATCCGGATCCGGATATTATTTTCTTCTCCCGTAGCTATTTGTGTCGCCTGCAAAACACCCGTCACTCCATTTTCAAAATGCAGAAATGCGGCAGCGTCATCGTCAATCGGACGTCCGGGAACAAATGCTTTCAGTTCCGCACAAAGTTCGGTTACTTTTAGTCCTGTGATGTATTCGCTTAAATGCCATGCATGAGTGCCGATATCACCGACGCATCCGCCTTTTCCCGATTGCTTCGGATCGGTACGCCATCCTGCGTTGTTATCGCTCTGGAGTTCAATTCGCTGAGCTAACCATCCCTGTGAATATTCGACGAATACACGGCGTATTGTTCCCAAATCGCCCCGTGCTACACGTACTTTTGCTTCTTTTACAGCAGGATAACCGGTATATACGTGTGTGAGAGCGAGTGTTTTTCCGCTCTTTTCCACTTTATCCCGCAGCATTTTCGCTTCTTCAAGTGAGAAAGTCATCGGTTTGTCCAGAACTACGTCATATCCCAGATCCAACGCCATGGCGGCCGGTTCGTAGTGGAAATTATTAGGAGTTACAATCGCTACGCAATCCATCCGTTCATCTTCCGGCAGGAGCGCTTCCTGTTCAAACATTTCTTGGTATGTCCTGTATATACGGTTATCCGGTAAATAGTAAGAGCGTCCGGATGCTAACGATACTTCATAATTTCTGCTGAAGCAACCGCAAACTAATTCAATTTGATTCTCCATGATTGCTGCGCGTATATGAACTTCTCCGATAAAACCGTTACGTCCGCCACCTATAATGCCCATGCGTAATTTTCTGTCTTTCATGTTGTTGTATGATTTGGGTGATTAATAGTTCTTTTCAGCCCATAAAAGTAGTGCATTCTTTTAAAAAAACAAAAAGAATGTTTGAAAAAAATGTTATCCGTAACTCCGTTGAAGGTTGCTTCGTTTGACAACATTCCTTTCTAAAATGAATGATGTGTCGCTTTACTTCCGTTCCGAATTGCCAATCGCTTTACGAAGTGAAGAAGCAATTATTAATTCTGAAAGGAAGCGGTAAAATAAGTATTACTTATTTTGTATTGCGTTCAACTTTCGCTACCTTTGCCCCTGATATATGGAAACTATGGGAGAAAAACAGATGATTCTTCGTACGGAAGATCTGGTGAAGAAGTACCGTAACCGTACGGTAGTTAATCATGTGTCCGTCAATGTCAAACAGGGGGAAATCGTCGGATTGCTCGGGCCTAACGGTGCAGGTAAGACAACGACCTTTTACATGACGGTCGGTCTTGTTACTCCAAATAACGGAAAGATACTCTTGGATGATCTGGAAATCACGGACTATCCGGTTTATAAGCGTGCACGGCAGGGCATCGGATATTTGGCGCAGGAAGCTTCCATTTTCCGGAAAATGACAGTGGAAGATAATATTAAAGCTGTTCTTGAAATGACGGATAAGCCAAAGGATTATCAGCGGGAGAAAGTGGAAAGTCTTATTGAGGAGTTTGGACTTCATAAGGTTCGGAAAAATCTGGGTGACCGTCTTTCCGGAGGTGAGCGCCGTCGTGCGGAAATTGCCCGTTGTCTTGCCATCGATCCGAAATTTATCATGCTTGACGAACCGTTTGCGGGTGTTGATCCTATAGCCGTACAGGACATACAGGCTATTGTCGGCCGCCTCAAACATAAAAATATCGGGATTCTCATCACCGACCATAATGTGCATGAAACATTAAGTATCACCGACCGGGCCTATCTTTTATTTGAAGGGAAGGTCTTATTCCAAGGGTCGGCGGAGGAATTGGCGGCCAATGAGATCGTCCGTGAAAAATATTTAGGCCGCGACTTCGAACTCCGAAAGAAGACGCTTTAACAACTTTCCGGTGACATACAGATTTTTCTCATTATTTTTGCGCACAGGGCGGACAGTATTAATCCGACGATTGCAATAGCTCCTGTTATGAGTAAATCTTCCGTTTTTATGTCGTTGGTTATCAGAGTAGAACTGCCGGATTCGTTTTGAAATATTCCGGTTTTGTGTCCGACCACCGCAACCGTATTGTTCAGAAAGTGTGCGAATGCGGGAACCCAGATATTATTGCTCCAGTATAGCAGATAGCCCAGGACTGCACCTGATAACATGCGTGGAATAAATCCATAGAACTGAAAGTGTATGGCGCTGAATAGGATTGCAACAATCCATATCGCGATGTGCGGATTTTTTATTTTTATCCGGATGATCGATAACAATGCGCCTCTGAACAAAAACTCTTCCGTCAGTCCTGCCATCACTCCTATGACTATTATGTTTATGATAAAAGGAAAAATACCATCTTCCGATAATACCTTTTCTGTTATCTGTGTTGCATGATCTTCCGTTTCGCGCATCCAGTTTTCCACAGGAGCCATGAATTCCGGAAGATGCATTTGGGAGTTCAGGTATATGGTGGCGTCTACGGCGGGGGATATCAGAAATATCATCGCGGCGGCAAGTATTAAAACCCTTACATCTGTGATTTTGCGCATACATAGAAATTTGGCCGGATTTCTGCAGCAAAAATAGGCTGTACCTGCCGCCGGTAAGACAAATACAAATATATTCGACATGAATTGTGTCGCCTGCATTATATAGAACGGTATATTTTCCGGTATGCTTCCGGATATCCTCATCATCGCATAGCCGGTGATGGAGCTGAATACCAGTCCCATCAGTAGAAAATAAAGTAATACTCCTGCCTGAAAGAGTGCGGAGCGATTTGAGAAAAGTCCTTTCATTGATAAAATATAGCCTGACTGAATAAAAAAAACTTCTGCCCAAAGATAGGCAGAAGTTTGTAAATGTTGAATAAAAAATATAATTACGTTCTTGGTAAAGCTTCTTTAACCACCATCTGGCGGCCTTCAAATTCTTTTTCATTCAATTCTTCGATGGCTCTTTTCGCGTCATCGTCATTTTGCATTTCAACGAATGCGAAACCTTTCGAACGACCGGTTTCGCGATCTTTGACAACTTTGACAGAGTCAACTGCACCGAATTGTTCCATCACAGATTTTAAATCATTTTCCCGAACACGATAGTTCAGGTTTCCTACGTAAATGTTCATAAAATAAAAATTAAAAAATAAATAATACCCCGCAAAGGAACGGATTTATTTTTGATAAACAATCTTTTTCAGATAGAAAAAATAAAAAATTATTTGAATTCATCCCAAAGATCGGAATAGATAGTCTGTTTGGTCGTATTTACAAGCTCCTGCAGTAGTTCTTTGTCATCATTTCCTTTTGGGTGAGGCATAACCGGAGGGTGTATAATCATCTCCATACGGTGTGGCCGGATGTTCCGGGAGCCGATGGGCATCACCTTGTACGGGCCGTTCAGGGTTATCGGTATGATGGGGAGTTGTTGGTCCGCGGCTATTTGATAGGCACCTTTTCTGAAAGGGCCTAAATGCCCGTCCGGTGTGCGTGCGCCTTCAGGGAAAATAATCAACGAGCGTCCGTGTTTGAGCTTGCGTTCGGCTTCCAATACGCTTTTTTGTGCGCTTCTGGCCGTGGAACTATCTACAAAAATAAATCCGGCCATCCGGCATGCAAACCCGACAAACGGTATTTTCGCAAGTTCTTTTTTCATCATCCATTTGATGGGGACCCCAAGATATCCGTAAATAAGAAATATATCATAAGCCCCCTGGTGGTTTGATACAAAAATATATGATTTACCTTTTTGAATGTGTTCCCTGCCTTTAATTTTAACCGGACACAGGGTCAGGATACATGCGAGACGTGCCCAGATCATTCCGGGATAATATGAGAAAAAACGTTCTCCGCCTGACAGGCAGCCGATAATAACAATTGTTGCTGTTAATATGGTTGCTACGGCAAAGACCGGTATCGCTATCATCCGGAAATATACTTTATACAGGATACGTGACATAGTTTCTTGTTTAAAATATTCGCAAAAATAAGAGGAAAAATGAACTTCTTTATTATTTTTCCCTTAAAAAATTTTTCAAATCGGTTTATTATTGTTTTATTTGTACCAGAAATAGGAAAACAAATTTTAAAAATTAATACGATGAACACATTATTGAAGAGTCTGGGGATTATTATTCTTCTTATAGGTGTAGGAGTACTGGCTATTCCTGCTTTTACGGATATGCGTAACAATACGGTTTTAGCTGTCGGATTAGGCGCAATACTATTAGGTTTTATTGCGCATATATTTCTCAATAAGAAATTTGAGTAATAATTAGTGGTCAAAAAAACAAAGAGGTGCATAGCGATATGCATCTCTTTTGTTATCTGCTGTCTCTAAACAGCAATTCTTCTGTTTCTCCGTTTTTTATTGAAGGAAGTTACTCCAATGCTTTATAGATTGCATCCTGTATACGGGTTCTGATGTCCAGTGAAAATAGTTTGGTATTTGTCCGTGAAGGAAATGTACGGTTGCTGAGAAAGATGAAAAACAGATTGTTATCCGGATCAATCCAGAAGCATGTGCCGGTAAATCCCGTATGTCCGTATACTGATTGCGGTGTAAGAAGTCCACAAGGTGATTTGGGTGGATTTTTAGTATCCGGCTTGTCAAAACCCAGCCCCCGGCGACTTATCGGCGACTTGCTTCCTGTGAATAATGTACATGTTTTTGTGGAAATATACCTTTCATCACCATAAATTCCATTATTCAGGTATAATTGAGCTATTTTGGCCAGATCTTCCGCATTGGAAAAGAGTCCGGCGTTACCGGAAACACCGCCTTGAAACGCCGCCGCTTCATCATGTACATATCCTCGTACTACCTGATGGCGCAGGAATTGATCTTTTTCACTTGGAGCGATTTGGGTAGAATCCATCTTACGTAGCGGATTATAGGTCATGGCAGAAGTTCCGATACGCTTGAAAAAATATTCATCCAATAATCTGTCCATTTGTTTGTTTTCCTGTTTTTCCACCATTTTCTGGAGCAGGATAAAGTTGATGCAACTGTAGTTGTATTTATCGCTTGTGCCCATCTTTGCATTTACTATTCCGGAAATGATACTGTCCTTTACAAATGCGTCGCTTACATATAGATTACGTGCTACTTCTGTTTTGAAACCTTCTTTTCTGTTTCTGGAAACAATGTTGGGATTATATTTGAAGTTTGTGTTTACATAGGTGCGTGAGTCGAATTGTAACGGATGGTTGTTATCCTTTTTGCTACTATATAACGAACCGCTGTAACTGCTTTTGTCAATCGCTTTTTCGTAAAAAGCAATCGTAGACGGTAGTCCGGATTGATGATATAGCAGATCTCTGATGATGATATCTTTTTTATCACTGCCCTTCAGCTCTGTTACGAAATCGGATATCTTGTTTGTCAGTTGATAATTCCCGTTATCGTATGATCTCATCAATGCAAGAAGAGTTCCTGTCGCTTTGGAGGCGGATGCAAGGTCATATACCGTATTTTCCGAAACTTCTTTTTTCTTTGAGTAATCGTAATATCCGAATGATTT
Source organism: Tannerella sp. (assembly GCA_031285685.1). Lineage (GTDB taxonomy): Bacteria > Bacteroidota > Bacteroidia > Bacteroidales > Tannerellaceae > Tannerella. The sequence goes on along the minus strand of JAITVS010000331.1, from coordinate 9,204 downwards.
GTTATAGATGATCATTCCGTCTTTTGCCACAATGATCCGGCATCCGGGATATGCCTCTTTATCAAGTCCTTCATAAGCTATAGCGTCAATAGCCTGTAGTTTATACGGATTGATATGGACTTCTTCGGGTTCATGAAATCCTAATCTTGTTTTTTCGGTGTGGATACCTGTGCCGGCAGTAAACATATTCGGTATGCTAACCGACAACGAGCCTTTAGCCGGTATACCTCCGAAGATGGCCTGAGCGGCGTATTTTTCAGCCAGATCAGTAGACTCATAAGCGATCACGATCGATTGCGCGTTTCCAGCCGATGCATTGAAGTTTGAGCAGGTATAAGGTACTGTGAAAAATACAAAAATCAATTCTTTTCCAGATGCGATATTCTGCAATTCCCGGCTGTCTTCCATCTTAGTGTTATGTATACTACATATAATGACATCATAGTTTTTCAATTTGTCATAGATACTTTTCTTGTCATTGTAGTCGGCATTACTGGAAATATTGTAGCAATCAACCTCTCCGTATTTTTTTAACATTATATGAAAGTCGTTGTTGCTTCTGCTTCCCATGGAGATGGCAGCAATACGTTTTTTATTCAATTGCTTCAGCGGAAGTAGATCATTGTTATTTTTCACAATGGTAATGGCCTCGGCGTTTAATTTGGCATTGAGCCATTCCGCATGTGGGGTATTAAGCCTTTCATTCAGATTGTTTGTGGATATCGGACTAAAATTGTTGAGTCCTGCAATATATTTGTAGCATAGGATTCTGCGGCATCTTCTGTTGAGATCGGACATGCTGAGTTCTTTTCTTTTGACAGCCTGTTTAACTGCTTCGAATTCTTTTTCCGGATTTACCGGACCGACAAGTATATCATTGCCTGCTTTCAGAGCAAGAACACAGATGCTTTCATTGTTTCTGGTTATAGCTCCTTTCATAGCCAGTCCGTCGGTAAAGCATAGTCCGCGGAATCCCATTTGATCACGCAACAGTTCTGTTACTACTTCGCGTGAAAATGAACTCGGATGTCCGTTAGTCCCTAAAGCGGGAACGTCCAGGTGGGCAATCATAATTCCGTCAAAGCCGCTTCTGATATATCTGTTGAAAGGATATAATTCAACCTCCTTAAGTCGTTCAAAATCATGATTAATAACCGGTAACAAATGGTGCGAATCATTTTTTGTATCGCCATGTCCGGGGAAATGTTTGGCGACAGCCATAATGCCGGCTTTTTCAAGTCCCCGGGAGTAAACGATAGCTCTACGGGCTACATCCCCGGGGTCTTCACCAAAAGAGCGTATGCCTATTACCGGATTTTTTGCATTACTGTTTACATCGACAGTCGGCGCAAAGTTAACATGTATTCCCATTTCACGACACTGGCGTCCGACTTCTTCACCATACTGTTCTATCAGGTCGAGATCGGATATGGCGCCGAGCATCATATTTTTAGGAAAGCGTGTTGTGCCGCTCAGCCGCATGGATAACCCCCATTCTCCGTCAAGAGCAATCAGCAGCGGAATACGGGCTTCTCTTTGCATCCTGTTGGTAACTTTCACTTGTGATTCGGGATCTCCTTTCTGAAATAAAATGCCTCCGATTTTTTGTTCGTTTACCAGATGAACAAGTCTGGCCATATTTTTTGTGTCTGTCGTGGGATCGGCTACAATCATAAAAAACTGGCCGATGCATTCCTCTTCACTCATACTGTCGAAGACGGAATCTACCCAGTGGTACATCGCATCTTCATCCACGGAAGAATACAAATTCGGTGTGATCTGCGCCTGTGCCGCAATAAATGATAATAGGAAGAGTAATATGATGATAATCTGTCGTTTTGCCATGATTCATGTATTGAAATTCAGCACAAATATAATTTTTTTTCCCGGATGGCAGAAGGTTTTGTACATGATTAAGAAAAAAATACAAGTTTGCTGTTGTTTATTTTGGAATTTTTACTACCTTTGCGTCCGCTTTACGTAATCGCTGTCGGGAAAAGTGAGACCCGTTATGTTGCGTTTTGTTAGATTTTAAACATATAAAGAGCTATAAGACAATGGATTTAATTAAAGTTGCAGAAGAAGCATTTGCTACCCAAAAGGAGCATCCTGCATTTAACAGTGGTGACACTATTACGGTATCATATCGTATTAAAGAGGGAAACAAAGAGCGTATCCAGCAATATCGTGGTGTTGTAATACGTATTTCGGGTCATGGTACGAAAAAACGTTTTACGGTACGTAAAGTTTCTGAAAACGTTGGTGTAGAAAGAATTTTCCCGATCGAATCACCGTTTATTGAAAGTATAGTTGTGAATAAGAGAGGTAAGGTTCGTCGTACAAAACTTTATTATTTACGTCAGCTTACAGGTAAGAAAGCACGTATCAAAGAAAGAAGAGTCAACTCCTGATTTAGCACTGCAACTAAGAAAATATAAAGAGGATTTCCCGATATGTAAGGAAGTCCTCTTTTTTTGTTTTTTGACGTAAGATTTGTTGGGGTGTCTGAATTTTTATATCCTTGATCGGTTCGGTTGTGTATATAGTTGGGGAATGAGCCGATAATACAAGTAAAAGAGACGTTTTTACAAGTGAAAAAAGAGATAAAGCTTCATTTTTGTGGTAAAAATAAATTCTTAGCATCATGAAACGAACATGAACCGAAGGTCTTTTAGCGAAGCGTAGAAAAAAAATGTATCGCCAAAGGCGATGAACAAAAGCGTGAGTTCTATATTACCTTAGTGTTAATATTTAATATTTGTACATATGAAGCGATTCATTTTTATCTTATCTGTTTTTATAAGTATAGCGTCTGTTTTTAGTATCACAGCGTATAATAACAACCGTCAATCGAAAGGAGAATTGTCTGTTGTCGAAAGTATGCTACCCTCTTCTTCGGACAAACTAAATCAGAGTACGTTAGTCTATTTGGGAGAAGATGGTAAGTTGAAATATGCTTCTTATACGGATAAGGGGGATATCATCCCTGATTTTTCATATTGCGGATATCGGGCCGGAGGCGTTGAAATTCCGGATGTGAGAATTGTAGGAACTATATCTGATCCCAATGGAGTTGATGATACGGAAGTAATTCAGAGGAAAATTGATTCTGTGGCAAAACTGATACCGGATGAACAGGGTTTCAGAGGCGCTATCCTTATAAAAAAGGGAATCTACAGGGTGTCTTCGCCTCTTATCGTTAAAGGGAGTGGTATCGTTTTAAGGGGAGAAGGAAATGATAAGGAAAAAGGAACGGTCTTTCTGGCGACTTCCTCTAAGCGGTATAATGTGGTTGAACTGGGTATTGATGCAAAACTGACTCCGGTTTCTTCATCCGAACGCGATATAACTGATGATTATGTTCCGTCCGGGAGTAGGGTGATTCATGTAAAGAATGCGGATCAGGTTTTTAAACCGGGGGATCAAGTGGTCGTTCATCGTCCGAGTACTGATGGATGGATTCATGATATCGGTATGGATTCTATTGCTCCCCGTCCGCTTAAAGGTGAAACAACTGATGATTCCTTTCTTCGTTTCCGCAAATATGGTGAAAAAACAAATCTGAACGGGACAAGGCAATGGAAGGAAGGGACGAAGGATTTGTTGTTTGAGAGAAAGATTGTTGCTATTGACGGAGACCGGATTACCCTGGATATCCCTCTTGTAAATGCGCTGCAAAAAGTGTATGGCGGCGCAAAGGTCTACAAATACGAGTTTCCTGAAAGAATATCTCTTTGTGGTGTTGAAAATATTTATGGTATGTCTTTGTTTGATGAGAAGATAAAAGAAAATGACAGATATATAGGAGAATACTGTGCGGATGAAAATCATGCCAATAACTTTATATATTGTAAGGCGGTTGAGAATGCGTGGATCAGGAATGTAAGTGTCGAGCATTTTGATTGTTGCGTATGGACTGCTTCTTCATCCAGATTCATAACCGGAGAGGATTTGTCTGCCACAAATCCGGTTTCCGTGATTACCGGCGGAAGACGCTATGCGTATTCCGTATGGGGGCAGATGTGCCTGTTTCAGCGTTGCTATTCGAGTCATCACAGGCATGAATTTGTACTTGGTGCGAGTGTTGCCGGTCCCAATGCTTTTGTCGACGGGCATGGCGATATGACATTTGCCTCAAGTGAGCCTCATCAACGTTGGGCTGCCGGTTGTCTGTATGACAATATTACGATTAAAGGGCCTGACGGTTCGTTGTTGGCTGTAAACAGGGGATGGTATGGATCCGGGCATGGTTGGTCCGGAGCTCAGATTGTTTTTTGGAATTGTAGTGCTCCTGTGATAATGGTGATGCAGCCGCCGACAGCACAGAACTTCTCCATAGGAAATAATGGGGCCATTACGGGTAAAGATGCGGAAAATGTCTGCATCAGGACAATCAATGCGATCAACGGCGTTTCCCGGAGTAACTTTGAATACAAAGGCCTGCCAGTTATCGGCGATGGATGGATTGAATCTCCGACAGAGAAGGTCTTTCCCGAAAGCTTATATTATATGCAATTGAAAGACCGGAAACCTGATTTTACAATTCCGCGTAGATAGTTTGTTCGTCTGCTGCCGGTTTGTTATTGACAATCTTATTGTCGCAGATTTTTCATAATCGGATTGAATTTGATTTTTTTTCGGATTTTTTTATGTATTTTATAATAAAGTGTATATTTGCATATTTAGGGGGAGCCATGCATAAATGAAGATAATACAAATACTATCAACAGTTCTTTTCATGGGGTTTATGCCTGTATCTGCACAGGATAAACCTTTATATTTAGACCATCTTTCCGTAAAAGACGGCTTGTCGCAGATATCAGCTTTATCAATATATGAAGATACGGAAGGATATTTGTGGTTTGGTACCCGTAAAGGATTGAATAAATATGACGGATATAAATTTACCTGTTTCCAGGAACTGGACGGAGCAATCAGTAATAGTCATATCACCTGTATGACGGAAGATGGAGATAGCTGTCTTTGGGTTGGTACCCGCAGAGGATTAAACAGGTACGACCGGCTCAATAATACTTTTACTACTTATTTTTACAAATCGGAAGATACGCTTTCTCTTGGCAATAATACAATTCATGATCTGTGCAGAGACTCAAAAGGAGCTCTATGGATAGGAACAGGTGCAGGCTTGAACTTGTATATAAAAGAGACCGATAATTATCTTCGGAATCCTATTCCCGGTATTCCTTTGAATAAAAATGTATATAGTATTACGGAAGACAAAGACGGACAATTATGGATCGGGACGGATTCCGGTTTATATATTTATGATTTTGAATCGCAGGATTTGCATGTTTACTATCATTTACCGGACGATCCGAACAGTTTGTCTTCCAATCGTATTTCAGCGTTGTTTTGCGATTCCAGAGGATGGGTCTGGGTTGGAGCTTATCAGACCGGAGTATGCAGATATGATGCAAAGACTGATAATTTTATCCGGTATACGGAAAAAGACGGATTAAACAGTAATAATGTCCGTTGTTTTAAGGAAGATAAAGATGGGATTTTGATCGGAACTTTTGATGGTCTGAATGTGTATAGTCCACAGACAGACAAGATTGATAATGTGTATGGCAGTTCGAAGAAAGGAGAAGTTCAGGTCTCCAATTTTTCTATCTATTCGCTTCATTGCGACCGGGCAGGCACGGTTTGGATCGGCACTTATTCCGGCGGGGTAAACTATTATAATCCGGTCGCTCATCGTTTTCGCTTGTATGATCCGGGTATGCAGGGACGAAAAATGTATGGAATCGTCGGGCCGATCGTGGAAGATCCGGATGGTTTATGGATCGGAACAGAAGGGGGGGGATTGGTTTTTTATGACCGTCTTAAGAATGAATATGCTTATTATTTATTGCCGGGAGCGACTCCGCGTTCCAATAGCCGGAATATCGTCAAATCGATGTTGAGAGTGAATAATCAGTTGATTATTGGTACTACCCAGGGGGTGATTCATCGTTTTGATATTCTCCGGAAGCAGTTTACCGAGACTTTTTCTGTTCCATGGGGAAGTATTTATTATGCATTGTTTTATGATAATACACACAGATTATGGATTGGTGCAACCAGTGGTAGCGCATTGGGCTATCTGAAACCGGATAAAGAATTTGTACATTCTGTTCCGTTAAATAACGGACAGTTTTTCAATCCGTCCAATGTGAGATGTATTGTAACGGATGACACCGGTACATTCTTTATTGCGACGGCCGGGCAGGGATTGTATCTGTTGAATGAACAAAGTGGGATATTACGTCAATGGAATCATGTGCCGGATGATACTTCAAGTTTGTGTATGGACCAGATCTACTCTATGATAAAGGACCGGAACGACAATATCTGGATCGGTACGCCGGGTGCCGGGATCGGGAAATTAGATCCGGAATCGGGAAAGTTCAGGAATTACAATCAATCCCACGGATTGGGTAGCAATACCGTATATACTTTATTGGAAGATCAGGATGGCAATTTATGGATAAGTACTTCCGAAGGGATCTCCATGTTTGATCCCGTCGAGGAAGTTTTTACAAACTATCACCGTAATAATGGGGTAGGGATTTCGGAATTCACACCCGGTTCCGGGATTGTTACTTCCGATAATGAGGTTATCTTCGGAGGTAATGAAGGATTTATTTTGTTCCGGCCGGAAGAACTCAAAAGTAATACTTTTATACCTCCGGTAGTGATTACCGGGTTATCGGTGAATAACCAGCCGGAAAATAGTCCGGAAAGGTATCGTTCAACTGCTCTCAGACTTAATCATAAGCAATCGAATTTTACAATAGAGTTCAGTGCGTTGAATTATGTTTTTCCTGATCAGAACCGATACGCCTATAAACTGGAAGGGTTTGACCGTGAATGGAATGAGGTCGGAAATCGCCGTGAAGCTTATTATACCAATATTCAGCCGGGACATTATACTTTTCGTGTGAAAGGTTCCAATAACGATGGGGTGTGGAATGAACAGGGAGCTTCCATGCAAATTCATATTATGCCGCCACCATGGGCTACCTGGTGGGCCTGGACATTGTATGTGTTGACAGTATTAATCATAATGGCATTAATTGTACGTTATGCACGGATTAAGACCCGTCTGGAAAATAATATTCGTATTAAACAGATGGAACAGGAAAACCTGGAGGTTTTACATCAGACAAAGATAAAACTGTTTACCGGGTTTGCTCATGAATTGAGAACGCCATTAACGCTGATAATGAGCCCGTTGGAAGATGTTTTGCTGCGGAATGAGGATTTGGAGCCAGGTTTGCAAAATACATTGAAGCTGATGCACCGGAATACCGGAAGATTACTTAATACGGTGAATCAACTGATGGATTTCCGGAAAAAAGAATCCGGTCATTTACAGATCAAGGCCGCACAAGGAAATATCGTAAAGTTTACCAATGAGATCGTTCTTGCATTTTCCGAACTTTCCCGGTCGAGGGATATCAATTTTACATTTGATAGTTCGTTGGTAGAACAACAATTTTGGTATGACCGGGATTTAATGGAAAAAGTTATTTTCAATTTGTTATCTAATGCATTTAAGAATACGCCAAACGGAGGAGCTATTCATGTGGCCATTCATCCGGTATCATCGGAAAAATTAATATCGGATTATTCGGATCATTTTAGCCATATGCAAGGAACTGATTTTGTGTTACTGGAAGTGGTAGACAGTGGGGTGGGTATACCGGAAACCGAACTGGAAAAAATATTTGAACCTTTTTATCAGGTGTATCGGAAGGATGCGACATCTCATCTGTTGGGCACCGGATTGGGACTTAATTTCAGTAAAGGAGTTATCGAATTGCATCGCGGAGTGATATGGGCGGATAATAATCCGGAAAAGGGAGCTGTTTTCCGGATTGTTTTACTTGCAGGAAAGGAGCATCTGAAAGAAAACGAGTTAGAACCGGACTATAAGAACAGCGAAGATACCAGTTTTTATGTGGTGCAGGATGTTCAGGAGGCCGTTTCGGATATTACGGGGAAAAATGAATTGGCGGACTTTAAATATACTGTATTGATTGTTGAGGATAATTACGATGTACGTCATTATATAAAATCGCATGTTTCCAAATATTATCATACATTGGAAGCCGGTAATGGTAAAGAAGCATTTGATTTAATTGTGGAACATTTGCCGGATTTAGTCGTAAGCGACGTTATGATGCCGGAGATGGACGGTATTGAGTTATGCCGGTTGATAAAAGAGGATCTTCGTACCGGTCATATACCGGTCATACTTCTTACCGCACGTGTAACGGTTATGCAGATTCAGGAAGGATTTGAACAAGGTGCGGACGAATATATAACGAAGCCGTTTAATGCCGGGTTATTGTTAACGCGGATAAAGAACCTGATCTCTTCCCGCGAAAAACTGAAGGAATTGTTTGGGCATAATTATTCTTCTTTGTTCCCGGAATTGCCAACATCGTCTATTGATAGCCGTTTCATGGATTCTATCTATACCTATATTCTGGAACATATGGCGGAACCGGAGTTAAATATGAGTGAATATTATAAAGAAATCGGAATGAGCCGTTCCGCTTTTTACAGGAAACTTAAGTCTTTATCGGACCTGTCTCCGGTAGAATTAATCCGGAATACCCGTATGCAGTTTGCCGCCAAGTATCTGAAAGAATCGGACCTGCCGATATCCGAAATTGCTTATAAGATCGGCTTCTCCAGTCCATCCTATTTTACTAAAACATTTAAATCCTATTTTAATCAGTCTCCGACAGAGATGCGGGGAGAATAAACATAATCTGCTCAGTTTATTCATAAAACGTTTCATACATGAAAACATGTGTGTGGCTTGGACTTTATTATTAGACGAATGAGACAAAAATGCAATTGCCCGGGACGATTATTATAGTTTGTTTTTTTGGGTAAAAAATACAAGCATTTGGTTTGTATTTGACAGTTCGTGGTTCGGATTAAACTTATGTTTGCATAATCTTAATTTTAATTTATGAAAAAAATGTATAAGGAGAAAATCTATGAAAAGGTGAAAATATGTGCAAATAAACTACGTGTACATAGGAACAAAATGGTATTTATTATGTAATAATGCGAATCAGTATTTAAAAAATTAGATAAATGAATGCGATGGCGATTTTTCCCATCGTATGTACCAGAAGCCCAGGTGTAGACCTGACCTTCATCGCTCTTTGAATATTTGTT
>JAITVS010000226.1 GCA_031285685.1 Tannerella sp. | reverse complement strand
AGGCCGGCTGGTAACCGATGTTATTACCGATTTTGACCATTATCGTTGGCACGAGGGGCTGATCTGTTTTAAAAACATGCCGTTTACCGATCTGATGACAAAATTTGAAAAATGTTACGGGATCAAAATCATTATACAAAATAACCATGTGAAAAATTACGCTCCAACCGGAAAGTTCCGTCATTCGGATGGTATTGATTATGCGTTACGGGTGCTGCAGCGGGATTTGAGTTTTGGCTATGAACGTAACGAAGAAAATCACATTATCTATATAAAATGAAAAAATAGTATTAACCCATTTAAAACTTAATGCCTATGATGAGCCGATAATCCATGTAAAACACAAAAGCGCCGGCAAGTATTCGACCTCTGGCCGGCGCATGAGAATTAACACAATTTTTTAACCGTATTAATTAAAAGACAAAGATATGAATAATTTTTATTTGTCAATACCTTGTGGCATGAAAATGTCACAATATGAACACATTTTAAGCATATTCAGGGTTATGAAAATCAGTTTATTTTTGCTTTTTTTCTGTACCATTGCAATGTTAGCAGAAAATACATATTCACAAAATGCCAGGGTTACTATCAGGCAGCATAATGTACCCCTGGAATCACTGTTGAATGAAATAGAAAATCAGACCGATTACCTGTTTCTTTATAATGGTAATCAGATTAATGTGGCCGAACGCGTGTCCGTAAATGTGAAAAACATGCCGGTAAGCCAATTGCTAAAGGATATATTTTCGGATTCGCAGGTAAAATATGTAATGGAAGGTACACATATTGTTTTATCTGCAGAAGGAAATAAATTATCGGAAATGCCGGCGGTTGTTTCTCAGCAAACATTGACTATTACCGGTACTGTAATAGATGCTGAAGGCATATCCTTACCTGGAGTAAATGTGACCGTAAAGGGCACTACTCTTGGTGTTATTACAGATATGGATGGTAAATACACAATTACCGTACCTGATAAAAACGCAGTATTGGCGTTTTCATATGTTGGATTTGTCGCCAGTGAGTTTGTCGTGGGTGACCAGACGATACTCAATGTCACGCTGGAGGAAGACATCCTTAAAATTGACGAAGTCGTGGTGATCGGATATGGTTCACTACCGAAACGCTCAGTAACGACAGCCATTTCTTCGATCAACGCCGATAAAGTTAAGGAGATGCCTGTAGGAACTCTCGGAGAGGCTCTCTACGGACAGATGACAGGCCTTTATCTTGTACAAAATGACGGTCAGCCGGGATCTGCCCCGTCAATGCGTATTCGCGGAACCGGTTCATTGACGGCATCGAGTGAACCGCTATTCGTAATTGACGGTTATCCGACTAATAACGCACAGGTATTTGCAAACCTTTCGGCTGAGAGTATAGAGAGTATTCAGGTTTTGAAAGATGCCGCCTCAGCTGCTATTTACGGTTCGCGTGCCGGTAACGGTGTTATTCTGGTGACAACCAAAAAAGGTTCTAAAGGAAGCTATCCGGTAATCAATTTCAATGCTACAGCCGGATTCCAGCAACCTCAAAGATATATTGATGTATTGAATGCATCTGAATTCGCACAGATGGTCAAAGATGCACGTGCATTCAGAGGGATGCCCGAATTACCGCTTCTTGACGACCCGAGCCAGTGGAAGGAAACAGACTGGCAAAAAGAGTATTTCCGGACAGCTCCGACACAACGTTATGAAGTTTCAGCGCGTGGGGCTTCCGATAAGGTCAATTACTCCTTGTCACTGAACTACTCCGACCAACAGGGTATCGTCCTCAATTCATACAATAAACGGATTGGCGCAAGGCTTCAGATCGATGCTGAATTGAGCAAATATGTAACGGTAGGGGCGAATATAACGCCAACCTGGACATCACAGCGCCGCCAGACGACAACCGGAGGAAATACGGGTGTCACTGCAGGGACGATATCAGAAGTCCTTACCTATATGCCTCTTTATGGCCCCTATATGCCCAACGGAGATTATTTTCAGATACAACAGCATACGTCCGCAACGGATTTTAACTCGGAGTTAACCAATCCTCTCAGCAAAGTGCGCGAAATTAATGATGATTACACAACCTTCAGAACAATATCGCAAGGATTTATAAATGTTAGACCAATTAAAGGGCTTGTTGCCAAGTCCGAATTTAATTTTTCGACAAGCAACGGCAAACGTGAATTCTATCGTTCGTCATCTTCTCCCGGTCCTTCACGTATGGGGAACAAATCTACTCCGCGGATGGATGCGATAGATGCATCCCGTCAGTCGGCATTCGGTTATGACTGGTACTGGTCAAATACAATAACTTATAACCACGTATTCAATGATATTCATAACCTGACTGCTCTTTTTGCATATGACGTAACATATCAAAGCGATTATGAAGTGAGACAGACTACCCGTACCGACGCTTCGTATCCGGTAGCATTCGGCAATGATCTTATCCGTAACGTCACGGGCGCCTATTTGTGGAATGGCGGATCTGATAATACGGAATATGTTTCGGATGCTATTGTAGGACGTATCAACTACGACTATAAGAGTAAATACCTGTTATCAGCGTCAATACGCCAGGATCGCTCAAGTAAGTTTGGTCCCGATAAACGTGCTGGCATCTTCTGGTCGACTTCAGTGGGTTATAATATATCGGAAGAGCCGTGGATGAAAGATCTGAAATGGCTGACGGTCGCGAAGGTGAGAGCCAGCTATGGTGTAACGGGTAATGACCGTATCGGCGGAAACTATGCATGGACATCTGCGATGTCGACAGTAAATTATGCTTTCGGTAGTGGTAATGCTGTCAATTCCGTGACGGGATATTTTCCGGGAGGATACTCGAATCCTCTCCTTAGTTGGGAGAAAAACACCCAGTTCGATATGGGGGTCGATTTGGGATTGTTTAACAGACTATCCGTCAATGTAGATTATTATACACGTCTGAGCGATGCTGTACTTTCTGTTTCGATTCCCAATCTGAACGGTAAAACCAGCAGCGTAACGATGAATGCCGGAGAAATCCGTAACCGCGGAGTTGAAATTCAGATCAGTTCGCCGATAATCGATAAGGATTTCAAGTGGACGGCGGGCTTTAATATTTCGTTCAACCGCAACAAACTGTTGTCATTGGCTACGGGTAACGATTACTACGGTTCTGCAACGGGCATGGTTCGTAACTATGTAGGCCGTGCGCTTGGCGATATGCACCTTTATACCATTGTCGGCACATTCAATACACTGGAAGAGGTACAGACACTTCCTAAATATAATGTGCAAGGTCTCGGTGACCTGCGCTTTAAGGATGTTTCAGGTCCCGAAGGCGTACCCGACGGTAAAATAACGACCGATGATATGGAATTTAAGGGTAATAATATGCCTAAATTTAATGCGGGATTCACCAGCCGTATGTCATATAAGAATTTCGACTTTTCGTTTGTGCTCGATGGTCAGTACGGCGGATTAATATACTGGAGTGCCGCTTCGTATGGTCTCAACCGCCACATGGAAAATGCGGCAGCTATCTATTCGCGCAACCGTTGGCGTATGGATTTTAATACCGGAGAAGTTATCACTGTCGGTGACGGAAAGTCACAGGTCGCCGGTTCGGGTAATGTAGGTACATACCTGGCCAACTCGGATCGTTATCTGTTCAAGTCCAATTACCTGAAGATCCGTAATATCGCTTTGGGATACACCATTCCTCAATCATTTGCTAAAAAAATAGGCGTAAAGGGGCTGCGGGTTAATGTAAATGCGCAAAACCTGTGGTCGTTTGACGAATATCCCGGCTATTCAATCGAAGACGGCGGTATGGGAGGTTCTACGGGTGGTTCCGGTGGAGGTAACTATCCGATCCCAAGGGTCATAACTTTCGGTCTGAATCTCACCTTCTGATCTGTAGACAATAAAGTTTAATCATAAAAAATATTATAGATATGAAACGAGCTTTATAAATGTATCGCCTTTGGCGATAAACAAAAGAGCGAGTTCTATATTACCTTAGTGTTAAAAAATAAATTTTGTAGATATGAAAAGATATATTCTATCGTTAGCTTCGGGATTAATACTGTTTTTCTCATGCAGTAGCGATTTCTTTGAAAAATTTCCGACCGATTCGGCGACTTTTGACAATTATTGTCGTACAGTAGGCGAGGTTCAAACTGTACTTTATTCTGCATACGGAGGTATGAGGGATAATTTCGGTAATGGTATCGTATATATCGGTGACCTGCCTACCGATAATGCTTACGACTTCAAACTAAACAATTCGAATGATCATATTTCGCTTCATGAATCGAGTGTTCAGTCCAGTAACGGAGTGATTGCTAATTTATGGGCTTCCGGTTACCAGATTATTAACAGATGCAACCTGGTGATTGATAATATGAATGATAAGTTTCCCTCAGCGCCTGAGTTCAATCAGTTTGTGGGGGAGGCAAAATTCCTGCGCGGATACACCTATTATGTTTTGGTGCGTGTTTTCGGGGATGTTCCGCTTGTGTTGAGCGACATTGCTCAACCGATGGCCGTGTTTGATTATGGTAGGACCGGTGTCGATGAGATTTATAAGCAAATAACCGAAGATCTCACCGATGCTGTCTCTAAGTTGCCGGTATCTTACACTTCCCAGACTGAAATAGGCAGAGCGACTTCGACTGCCGCTCAGGCAATTCTTGCTGACGTTTACCTTACACGCGGGAAATTTGCCGAAGCTAAAACGCTTTATGAGTCCATCATAGCAAAAGAAGGTTCTAATCTCGGTCTGATAGAAGGAGTGAATTATAAATCGATCTTCAGCGCTGAAAACGTAAATAACAGAGAAATTATTTTCGCTATACGTTATGCCTATGCACAAACTCCGTCGATGTCGAATTATATGATGCGTGCATCTTTAGCCAATGTGCAGGGTATTCCGATCAATCCTCCCGGATATACGAACAGTTTGATTTATGGGGTAAATATACTGATGATGACTACGGAGCTTGAAGCCAAATTTACAGCGGACGATCTCAGACGTTCCGTTATATATACAGGCCTTCATGATACACAATACGAGGATGAGAAATATCCGAGTGTTGTCATTCCTCAGACGCTTAAATATTTTGATTATCGTAATATTGCCGACGGCAGATCGGGAAATGGGCCTGAAAGCGGATCTCCTACTATCATTAGTCGCTATGCCGATGTTATTCTTAAATATGCGGAATGCCTGAACGAAACCGGTGACGCTGCCGGCGCTATCACTCAGGTTAAACGAATCCGTGATCGTGCCGGACTTGAGACGGATATCAATCCTGTTAAAGCTGATGTGGCTAAAGCGATTGAGGACGAGCGTCAGTTGGAATTGAATATGGAGGGACATCGTTGGTTTGACCTGATACGTACAGGTCGCGCCCAGGAGGTCATGAACGCCTTTTATAGTCGCGGTGCGGCAAGCGTAAGTTTTTTGCCTCAGGTACTTGCTACTTATCAGTATGGGAGTATCACAGTTCCGGCTACTGTTAGTGATTATGAACTGATTTATCCTTTACCGTATGCGCAGGTACAACTAAATCCCAAGAAACTTACTCAAAACCCAGGTTATTAATTGAAATGTGAGTAGTTGGCAGGACAGCCAGGCGTTGTTCTGCCATTTTTTTTCGATAAAAATGTTTTATTGAAATAAAAAATGCTGATATTTCTGAAAAATTAAAGCCGATCATCATTTATAAATCTGAAACATCAATCCAATGAAGAAAAACAATTTATTCATTTTCTGTCTGTTATTTGTATCCATGCAGTTGAAAGCGCAAGATCGCACGATAATAGCAGGTATTCCCGTCAATTACAATGAATCGGAAGTTGGCGACTACAAAGCGACGCTTCCTGACCTGCTGGTTTTGCAAAACGGGGAAAAAGTAACGACAGCCAGGCAATGGTATAACAAACGCCGTCCGGAAATTCTCCGTCTCTTTGAAGAACATCAATATGGAAAATGGCCTGCCGGAAAACCCAAACTCCGTTACACGGTGGAGGAAGATCTGGGGTTGGATGGGACTGCTATCCGAAAACAGGTAACCATCTTTTTTTCGCCAAACGATGATGGCCCCAAAGTGGATGTATTGATTTATATACCCAAAGAAGCAAATGCCCCTGTGCCGTTGTTGCTTAACCTGAGTTTTTCTGCCAACAACACAACGGTGAATGATCCGGGTATCAAACCCGGTACAGTATGGGATGCACGTACCAAAACGCGCTCCATCGCAACCGGCGGGCCACGTGCAGGTTCGCGGATGAACGATTATATAAAAGCGTTTCTTAAGGAGGGGTTTGGCTTTGCTACATTGAACTATACGGATATTGAACCTGATTTCCTCGGCGGAGTTACTCTCGGCGTGCGCGGATTGTATTTGAAACCCGGTCAGGAAGAACCGGCACCTAACGAATGGGGGGCTATATCGGCCTGGGCCTGGGGCGTGAGCAATGTGATGGATTATTTTGAAAAAGATCCGTCAATCAATGCGAAACGGATTGCTATTACCGGAGCTTCGCGTTTGGGGAAAACAGTGATGTGGGCGGGTGCATGTGAACCGAGAGTGGCCGTGGTATTAGCAAGTTGTTCGGGAGAAGGGGGTGCAGCCATCAGCCGGCGCAATTTCGGAGAAACGGTGGCTCATCTTACCGAAGCAACCCGTTACCCTTATCAGTTTGCAGCCAACTATGGTAAATACGGAGAGGATGTTACCAAGCTTCCGGTCGACGCCCACATGCTGGTCGCTTTGATTGCACCGCGTCCATTGTTACTGCAAACCGGTACTACCGACAACTGGTCGGATCCCAGAGGTGAGTTTTATGCTGCCGTGGAAGCCGGCAAAGTATACCGGCTGTTAGGTAAGGATGACCTTGGAGTCACCGAACTTCCTCCTCCGGATCAACCTATATACCATACTTTGGGATATTTCATGCATGAAGGCGGACATGGTACGATTCCTCTTGACTGGGAAATCTATCTTGAATTTATGAAACGATATTTGTGATTGTTTCATATCCTATATGAAACATAATTCAATTAACTATTTAATATCATTCGGAATGAAAAGCATATATTTATTATTTACTGTCCTGTTTTTGAATGTGAGCGTGTTTGCTTCCACTTCCATCGTCAATCTTCGGACCGAGTATTCGGAGACTCCGATCGGTCTGGACGAAATGCAGCCGCGTTTCAGTTGGCAAATGGCTTCCGATCATATCGGTGCAGCTCAGAATGCCTATCGTATTTTGGTTGCTGCAGGTGAAAATAAGCTTAATGCTGGCGAATATGTTTTTGATACGGGAAAGACTGCATCAGGCCTATCTGTAGGCATCAGGTATTTAGGTGATGTGTTGCGTCCTGCTACGCGATATTTCTGGAAAGTACAGGTGTGGGATGAAAATGGCGCTATGGTTGAGTCCGAACCGTCGTGGTTCGAAACCGGACTGATGGGCGCAGGATGGAGCAGAGCGGAATGGATTGGCTCTTCAGAGGTTTTATTGTCTAAATACCGTACGTTTTTTTTGATTGATTTTGATCTTGAAATACCGGAAGGCAGTAACCGGGCTGTGTTTGTGTATAGTGCAAAAGATGCCGGCAACTATATTTCGGTAGAGATCAATCTTAATGGTGCCAATAAAACACAATTCATCATTCGTCATATGGTAGAAGGCGTTGAACAGGAGGATTTTGTCGAGGATATTTCCCATATAATAACTGCTGCAAATAAAAATGCGCCTCACCATGTACGTCTTAAAGTCACCACCCCGGGATATCATCTGATGTCGTTTCTCAATCCCGAAATTGACGGGATCAGAATCAATTATACTTCGCCGGATGCTGCCCAGGGACGGATGCAGACACAAGCGTTGACACAGTCACAGGCCCGGACACAAATGGCTACAACAGGGAAATTTACCATAAATCCGTACCCCAATGGCGAGCGGGTCCACGATTACGCGCGTTTGCACTCCATCGGATTCAGACAGCCGGGAGGTGAAAGAGCGGTTTTTTCCAATATCACTCTAAGTGAGGATAACTGGAATACCACTTTATATGTCGACCCGGTGCAAAAGCATGATGTGACAGGCACAGACAAACTCGAAGTATGGGAACCTTACGGACACACGTCTGCCCCTATGCTGCGCAAAACCGTTATGCTGGACAAGCCGGTCAGATCGGCACGTTTATATGTGACCGCCCGTGGTGTTTATGAGTTTTACATCAATGACAAGCGTGTCGGCAACGATTACTTTAATCCCGGGTGTACCGATTATCGTTATCGCATTATGTATAACACCTACGATATCACTTCCATGCTTCGACAAGGCGACAACGGTTTAGGCGCTATGCTGGGTTCCGGTTGGTTCAGCGACCTTAATCTGTTTACTGCAAGCTTTGTGGATGCTTATGGCATCCGGCAATCACTGATGGCGAAAATTATTGTCTTTTTCGAAGACGGAACATCGCAAACGATTGTTACTGACGGTACATGGAAATGTTATGATACGGGTCCTGTAACACGTAACGGTTTTCAATTCGGTGAAGATTATGACGCCCGTAAGGAACAGGATGGCTGGACTACCGGTTCTTTTGACGATTCGAAATGGAAACCGGCTACTATTTTCGAACGCCCTGCAGCTAATGTAATTATTCAGGCGTATGTAGGTCTTCCTATCTGTAATCACATAACGCTTACTGCGCAATCGGTAACGGAGCCCATAAAGGGAACGTATGTATATGATCTCGGTAAGAATATTGTGGGAGTACCCCGTTTAGAGGGCATGAAGGGTAAATCCGGTCAAACGATCAATATCCGTTACGGCGAAATGATATATCCCGATATTATTCCTACCAAACCGGTGGAGCCTTATACGATTGAGATCTATCAGAAAATGAAAGGTCAGGTATATATTGAAAATTATCGGGGCGCTGTTTCTATTGATAATTATATCCTGAGGGGTCAGGCCACGGGTGAAACTTATCAGCCGTTGTTTACCTGTCACGGTTTCCGTTATATATCCGTCACGGGTTTGGATGCTCCCTTGCCGGTGGAGCAGGTGAAGGGTATTGTGCTGGAATCCATCGGTAATGCAACAAGCAGTTATGTATCGTCCGACAAAAACGTTAATCTTTTGTTTGAAAACATACAATGGGGGCAACGTGGTAATTTTCTTTCCGTACCTACCGACTGTCCACAACGTGACGAACGTGCCGGATGGACAGGCGATGCCCAGGTATTCGCACGTGCTGCCACTTATTTCAGTCCGGAGGTAGACCAGTTTTATACCCGTTGGCTCTATACCATGCGTGATAACCAAAACCGTGACGGTAGCTATTCCAATTACTATCCTACGATGGGACAGCCACCTTATGGTGCATCGAACGAAGGACAAGCGGGTTCTATGGGATGGATGGAAGCCGGTATCATCGTACCATGGCAAGTGTATCAACAATTTGGCGACGTCGGTATTCTCGAACAACACTATTCTTCGATGAAACGTTATATGGGCTTTTTAGAACTGCGGGCTGAAGACAATATTCAACCTCCGGGAGGGCTTGGTGACCATCTGGCGATTATACCTACCAACAATTCGTTAACCCACACAGCTTATTATGCTTATGATGCGATGATCATGAGCCGTATAGCCGGGCAACTCGGAAAGAAAGCTGATGAGGAGCGTTATTCCAGGTTATATCAGGATATAAAAACCCGGTTTAACGAAAAGTTTGTCAATGAACAAGGGGTTACCCAGGCTCCTTACGTTCCTATGATGCGCAGGGAAACACCTGTTGCTCCGGATCCTGCAGCGGGAGAAATACGTCCGGTCGATACCCAAACTTCGTATGTTGTACCGTTGCAGGCCGACTTGTTTAGTGAAAAAAACAAACCCTTGGCCCTCAGATATCTCGTGGAGAATATTGCAAAGAATAACAATACGCTTACAACCGGTTTTATCGGTACTCCCTATCTGAATCCGGTGTTATCGGAAAACGGGCGTGATGATGTAGCTTACACGCTTTTTGAGCAGACCTTGTATCCGTCGTGGCTCTATCCCGTATTGCAGGGCGCTACTACCATGTGGGAACGCTGGAATTCCTATACGATTGAAAACGGTTTTGGTCCGGTGGATATGAATTCATTCAATCATTATGCCTATGGCGCTATCGGCGAATGGATGTTTGCTTATTCGCTGGGCATCCAACGTGACGAAAAAAGACCTGGTTATAAGCACATTGTTCTGCAACCTAAGGTGGGAGGAGAAATGACTTTTGCCAACGGCTATTTTGAAAGTCCTTACGGAATAATTTCCAGCGGTTGGGAAAAGACTGCTGCGGGTTATATTTATAGGGTTACTATTCCGGCTAATACGACAGCTTCGCTAAACCTGGCAGCTTCCGGCATTGACAGGGTTTCAGTATTGAAGGGAAAGGATGGTGTCGGCCCGTTCCGTTCGCTCACCGGCAAAGTGATGGTCGAACTGAAGTCGGGCACGTATGAATTCGAGATAAAAAAATAAGATTTTAAAATTAAAATATAAAATTCAATGAAACGCCTATTATTATTTATTGCAGCTTTATATGTGTGTACAAGCATTTTTGCCCAATTACCGCCTGTTTTCGACGAAAACTTTCTCAAGGTAGCCGAACCTGATCCGCTTGATCGTATTTATTTATCACCGCAACGCATTGTCTGGACATATGGCGGAAGTGACGGAAAATTGGTGCAAAATACCGAGGTTTTACTACGTGCAGGAAACGGACAGGCAAACATGGCGCGTAATACGGAATACTGTCGTATGACAAGTACCGAAACTGAAAAAGCATCTATTCTGCTGGATTACGGTCGCGAGTTACATGGCGGCATTCAACTGGTAATGGGATTCGGTAGCGACCGCCGTCCTTCACTGGTACGTATTCGTTTTGGCGAATCGGTGGGTGAAGCGAACAGCCAGACCCTCAATACCGAATGGAAAGTAGGTTTTTCTACCGACGATCATGCCAAACGTGATATTATCATGGAAATACCACGCGACGGTTCGATAGAAATCGGTAATACGGGCTTCCGTTTCGTGCGGATTGACCTGTTGGAAAATAACCGTACCATCGCTGTCAAGGAAGCGCGGGCCATACTGCGTATCAGAAACATCCCGTATATAGGGTCATTCAGGAGTAATGACGAACGGTTGAACAAAATATGGATGACTGCCGCCTATACCGTACATCTCAATATGCAGGAATATCTGTGGGATGGTATCAAGCGGGACCGTATGGTGTGGTTAGGTGATATGCATCCCGAGGTAATGGCTATTAAAGATGTATTTGGTAATAATCCGATCGTTCCTCAAAGTCTTGACCTTGCCTGCGAGCTGTATCCGCTACCGGGATGGATGAACGGCATGAGTGCCTATTCGTTCTGGTACCTTATTATTCACAAAGAATGGTACTATCATCATGGCGATCTGGTATTTCTGCAAAAGCATAAGGATTATATCGTAGGATTGATTGATTATATTGTTGGTCATATCGGTGAAGATGGCAACGAAACTTTCGGACGCAAGTTTCTGGATTGGCCTTCATCGCCTAATCAGGCCGGTGTCGAATCAGGTTACCGGGCCTTGTTGGTTTGGGCTTTGAAGGATGCGATTGATCTGTGTAAAATTCTGAACCAACCCGTAGCTGCCCAGAAGTGTGAACAGGGGATTACGAATATCAATAAGCAGCTTAAGTCCACTAATGGTTTGAAACAGGCTGCTGCGCTGATGGCTATCGCCGGAACGATGGATGCAAAAAAAGCCTGCGACGAAGTGGTCTCTGTAGACGGGCCAAAGGGCTTTTCTACATTCTACGGATATTACATGCTTGAAGCGCAGGCCAAAGCCGGGCAATACCAGGAAGCGATAGATGTGATACGCCAATATTGGGGTGGAATGCTTGATATGGGGGCTACTTCCTTCTGGGAAGATTTTGACCTCGAATGGACAAAGAACGCTTTCCGTCTTGACCAGATGCCGGTAGAAGGCAAAAAAGATATTCATGGTGATTTCGGAGCGTATTGTTATCCGGGTTACCGGCATAGTTTGTGTCATGGATGGTCGGCAGGACCGGCGGCATGGCTTTCTCAGCACGTGTTAGGCGTGCAAATCATGGAACCGGGATGTAAAGCGGTGAAGATAGAACCGCAATTGGGCGATCTGGAATGGGTGGAAGGAACGTATCCGACTCCATATGGTCCGATAAAGGTCAGTCACAAAAAGTTAGCCGGCGGGAAAGTCGAAACAAAGGTAGAAGCTCCCAGGCAAGTTAAAATAGTGAAATAAAGACGTTTTATGATAAACTTATCAAAATGATAGTAAGTGTCGAATAAATTAAATCATTGCTAAAATAATCAGGAGATGAAAATATTGGTATTGAGTTTCTTATGTTTGTTTTGTGTAGAGATGACCTGGGCGATGACCGAAAAGGAGCGGCAGGATTATCTGAAATGGATGCAGGTCAATTTACCGGATGTTGCCGAATGGACGGAATGGCAGAAGCAAACGGGAGAACTTCCTCCCGATTTTGACCGGTTGCCCAAGTCCAATCTGTTGCCTGATCCGTTGCGTTTTCTGGATGGTCGTCCCGTTGGATATAGCACAGCCGAATGGACAGCCCGCCGAAAAGAGATCAAACAATTGTTTGAGAAGTATGTCATAGGTACATTTCCCCCTAAACCTCCTGTTGACAAGGTTGTTCTGATCGACGAGATCCGGGGAGAAGGGTATACTTTACGCAATGTGCGTTTGGAATTTGGCCCGCAGGGTAAGGGAAGCGTTCGTGTCCGCGTAGTGATTCCCGACGGAACGGAAGACCAGAAATTTCCGGTGATGATAAGTCCCAATCTTTTAGGGTGGGGACAACTCATGCTGAAGCGCGGCTATATCCATGTCGGATATGCCGGTAATGACAGCATGGATGACGGGGCGTCGCTAAAAGATTTATATCCTGCATATGATTTTGCAACCCTGCCCCGTCGTGCATGGCTGGTACAAATCGTGATCGACTATCTTTCCACATTGCCGCAGGTGGATATGGCGCATATAGCTATCAACGGATATTCGCGCGATGGTAAGATGGCGTTGATTGCTGCCGCCTATGAGGAACGTATCGCTGCAGTGGTTGCGGGTAGTACAGGCGTCGGTGGCGTTGTACCCTGGAGATTTGCCGGAGAGCGAGGCGGTGGTGAAGGCATTGAAAGTACTACGCGAATGTTTCCCGGATGGTTTGTTTCCCGTTTACGTTATTTTTCCGGAAAGGAAGACTGTTTGCCTGTGGATGCCAACCTGCTTTTGGCGCTGATAGCTCCCCGCGCAGTATTGTTGGAGTGGGGATATACGGATCAGGTCGCCAACGGGTGGGCGATGGAGCAAGCCTATTGGTCGGCGCAAAAAGTATATGAAAGATTAAGACAACCCGATAGGATGGGGGTGTTGGCTGTGCCGGGTTTCCACGGAAGCAATGATGAGGAAGCAAGTATCGATTGGCTTGATTGGCAGTTTGGCCGTTCTGCAAAAAAATGGGTGAATCGTTTTGTTTTCCCGTGGAATTTTAATTCATGGTGCTCATCGTCGGGTGAATCGATCGATCTTACAAAATATCCCGGACAGCCTGTTGATGCGCCGTTGGCTGTGTCGCAGACCGGATGGACCAGGAAGAGGCCGGATTTGCTCCGATCTGTTCAATGGATGCTGGGCGATAGTCCGCTTATCCTGGCGTCGATTCCGGATAATGAGGCTATGCGTGGCGGCAGAGCATCTGCAGTAAGGCCTTCACCAGGTGCATCGGAAATAGCAAAGGGGAATATCGGAAATCCGGGACAGCTTGCTCCTGATGTGCCCGCATGGGTTATTTCCAATGGCGGCACATCTTATAGTTGGATTGCTCCTGAAAAGGATCAGGTAACATCGCGGCGTATTCGTTTTGGCAGTACAGGTACACGTTCGGGCGGGGTAACAGGTGATTTATATTATCCGGTTGATACGCCCGAAGGAAAAAAACTGCCGGTGGTCATCTGGTTACATGGTTTTCATTATCCGCTTGGCTATATGTGGGTATACCGGAGTGACCTTCATCCGGTGCTGGCTTTAGTAAAAGCGGGATATGCCGTGTTAGCCTATGATCAGTCGGGATTTGGTACCCGTTGGAGTGAAACCGAGCATTTTTATGACCGTTATCCGCATTATTCGCGGTTAGGAAAAATGGTTGACGACTTGAAAAGCGCTGTGGATGCGTTGCAAAGAGATGCCATTGTTGATTCGTCGAAAATATTCGTGTATGGTTATACCATGGGCGGCACGTTGGGTTTATATGCCGCTGCACTGGATGAACGTATCGGTGGTGTCGTGTCCATAGCCGGATTTACGCCTATGCGTACCGATACGCCGGAAAAAGGTCTCAGCGGTATGACTCGTTATAGTCATCTCTACGGTTTGATCCCGAGGCTCGGATTGTTTGCCGGTAATGAAACACAATTGCCTTACGATTATGACGAATTGATGGCGTTGATATCGCCCCGCCCTGTACTGATTGTGCAGCCACAACACGACCGTGATGCCGACATCACCGACGTACGGGCGGCCGTAAAACGTGCTCAGGCTGTCTATGCTTTTGACAAAGCCGGTAACAAGCTTGTATTACAGGAACCTGACGATTACGCCCGCCTGACAAATGACACACAGGATCAGATTATTGATTGGGTAAAGGAAAATTTTTAAATAAAATTCGATTTATTCGTATATAAGTCTGAATATTTTTTCCGGATCTAAAATCTCATTGGCTGTTTGCTGGACTTGTTCCGCTGTTATTTTTTCAATTTTCATAAAGACTTCGGGAAGCATTTCATATCGGTTGTAATGAAGGTAGGATTTTCCAAGTCCGAGAAACAAACTTTCTTTGTTGTCACCGGCTACGCCAAGTTGTCCGATAGCCTGTTTTTTTGCTGCGGCAAGTTGTGTCGCCGTAAGTTTTTTAGAACGTAGAAGAGTGATTTCTTTTTCTACAAGTTGCATAGCCTGTTCGCGATTTTTCGGATCCGTACCGAAATAGATAGAGAAGACACCGGTGTCGGTGTATGATGTGATATTGGATTCTACATTATACGCCAAGCCGTGTTTTTCTCTCAGGCTGACATTCAGCCGGCTGTTCATACCGGGACCTCCGAGGATATTGTTCAGCAAAAACAGAGGATATCTGTTTTCATTGTACATGTCGTAAGCGCGTCCTCCGATTATAACATGCGATAAATGTGTTTTCTTTTTCTTCTGGAGTTCCTTCGCATTTATATTTTGCGGTTTGTTTCTTATTGTCAGTGTTTTTTGCCGGGGAATTGTATTCATGTATTTCTCCGCTAATTTTATGATCTGTCTGAAATCGGTACGTGACATCGAAAAGAATACCATATTTTCGGCTACATAAAAATGTTCCAGGAATGATTTTCCGGATATGGAATCAAATGATTTCAGCGAACGTTTGTTTCCTAATATGTGATGACCGAGCGGATGCCCGTCGAAAAGCAGGTTTTCAAAGTCATCGAAGATCAGTTCCGAAGGAGAATCTTCGTATGACTGTATTTCGTCAATGATAACTTCACGTTCTTTTTTCAGTTCGTTTTCCGGGAACTGTGAGTTTATGATAAGATCCGACATCAGTTCGGTACCCCTTTCAAAATCTTTTTCCATGAATATGGAATAGATGAAAGTACTTTCTTTCGATGTGTAGGCATTGAGTTCACCTCCGACATTTTCCATACGGTTGAGAATATGCCATGCTTTACGTTTGCGTGTGCCTTTGAACAACGTATGTTCGACGAAATGGGCGAGTCCGTGTTCATTTTCCCTTTCGTCGCGCGCTCCGGCGTTTATGGCAAATCCGCAATAGGCAACATGTGAATCTGTCGGAAGATGTATGATCCTCAGTCCGTTGGAAAGGGTCTGGGTTTGTATTGTCATTTAAATCAGCTTTAATTTCTATGAATTCAAAAAAAAACGAGGCATGGAACTCTCCCGGCCTCGGACTGATAAAAAATTATAAAAACGAAAAACGAAAACTATTAATCTAAAACTTTGATTCGGATATTTTTGAACCATACATCATCGCTATGATCCTGAAATCCGATATATCCTTCCCGCTTTGGGCCTCCGAGTTTGGTCATTAACTCGTATGCTAAAGGATAATCCCCTCCCGGTTTGAATTTACTGTTTGCTATCAGTTCTTTCCATTTGGGAGTCCATAAATGATATTCCAGCACTGTTTCTCCGTTTTGTTTATGGAAAACCGTACCCTTGGATACGATGATAGTACCGGTATTCCACTCGTCGAATGGTTTTGCATTTTGAGGTTTAGCCGGAATCATATCGTATAATGACGCGGATTGACGATTTCCGTTTTCTCCCGCTTTTGCATCTTCATGGTTTTCGTTATCCAGTATCTGGTATTCGGGACAGGAAATCCATATCGGTTCTCCTTTAATTTCCTGTGCCATATAGAAGACTCCGGAATTGGATGCTTTAGCCACTTTCCAGTCAAAAGCCAATTCGAAATTTTTGAATTTGTAAGCAAAGATAAGATCGCCACCGTCTTCTTCCTGGGCTTCGCCGATGCCGCTACCATTAAATTTCATGGCGCCATTGTCTATAGTCCATCTTGCCGGAACCTCGTCTTTATTGTAGCCCCTCCATCCATTGAAAGATGTTCCGTCAAAAATAACATAATATCCGTCTTTGTCTTTCGAAAAATCATCCAGATTAACCGTTGGTTTCTCGATCAGAACATATGCCGGACTTTCATTTGTAGCCGGAATTAATTTTTCATAAGGACCCTCTGCTGTTAATTTCGGATCAGCTTTCGTTTCCTCTTCAACAGGAGCGTCCTTTTTATCCGCTGTATTATCGGCTTTTTTCCCTCCGCCGCAAGAGGCAAGTACCATCATACTGACGGCACCTGCTAATAAAATTGTTTTCTTCATTTTTGTAAACTGTTAATTAAAATTAGTTTCCTGATAAAATTTATTCAGGAAACTTTTTATTATTCAACTGAATTTTTTTCAAAAAAGATTTTACGGCATAGCCGGAAGTTTCCATCCGTCGCGATATTTGTGATTGATGAGTTCCGCGGCAAATTCCTGCGCATTGACCGGGGTAGTCCAGTCTTTGTCGAATGAAGGATGTCCGTCTTTAATGGTAAAACCATCTTTTATGACCGTTTTAATTGTTTCACTGGCGCCGATATTCGTGAACTTCATATTCGGACCATCCCAGTGTAATATTTTATTTAAGGCCTGAAGGCGAACAGCTAATACTCCCATTACCACCATTTCATTGAATGGGCCTGCTTCGCTGAAATCAGAAGATGTTTTTACGCGGTTAGCCGGGCTTTCTTTGCATGCGCGGACCCAATCCATTTCGTGACTGACAGATACTCTGCGGCAAACTTTCGGTGAATTAGGCACGCGTCCGGATAGTAACCATGGCTCCCGTCCGTAGCATCCGCAGACCAATGTATCTTTTGTGCCGTGGAATATGGTCAATCCTCCTCCGGGACCCATCAATTCTTTGTCCTGAGGGAATCCTTCCGGACGATCCGGCATCATACCTCCGTCATACCAGTGTACAACCACTTCCGGCATAGATACTTTAGGCATGTTGTCGCGTGCAGGGAATGTCAGTTTTGCATGTTGCGCCTGTGGTGCGCAATCGTTTAGTAGTAATGTGGAAGACGCTTCCGCTTTTGTCGGATAGCCTAATTTCAGTGCTTTAAATGCAGGATGCATGATGTGGCATGCCATATCTCCGAGCGCACCTGTTCCATAGGGCCACCATCCGCGCCAGTTCCACGGATGATAAATGTTATTAAAAGGACGCATTGCTGCAGGGCCTGTGAACAAATCCCAATTTAACGTAGAAGGAACTTTGTCGGCTTTAGCCGGTGTATTTAAACCCTGCGGCCATATCGGACGGTCGGTCGCACATTCAACTTTCGTTACTTCGCCGATTTCACCGTTCCAGATCCATTCGCAGATGAGGTTAACTCCTTCGGCCGATGCACCCTGATTACCCATTTGTGTGGCAACCTGATGTTTTTCTGCAAGTTTTGTCAACAAGCGTGATTCATAAACTGAGTGAGTCAACGGTTTTTGTACATAGGTATGTTTTCCAAGGGTCATTGCTTCTGCTGCAATAATAGCGTGTGTATGATCGGCTGTCGCAACGATAACGGCATCAATATCTTTGCCCATCTCGTCGTACATCTTCCGGTAATCCCAGTATTTTTTTGCTGTCTTCAGGCGGTCGAATACCGGTTTTGAGTATTTCCAGTCAACATCGCAAAGAGCCACGATGTTTTCCGTTTTTTCTACCTCTTTCAGGTTTGCGTTACCCATACCGCCTATACCTATACAGGCAATATTTAACTTATCCGATGGAGCAGTGTATCCATGACTTTTTCCTAAAATGGAACTGGGAGCAATAGTAAAAGCTGCTGCCGCTGCCGCGCCTCTTTGAAGAAAGTTTCTTCTTGAAATGTTTGTCATAGTAAATGTTGTTTTATGATTAGTAGTATGTAAATTAGTTCAACGTAAAAATCGGTTTAAAAGCTTTTATTTCGCGTTCTTTCATTTCTTCGCAAATATAAATAAAAAAAGTGGAAACAAACAAAGTAAATATATTTTTTTGGCAAATTGTGTTTTTTAATACTTTATGAGGCATTGGTATTCAAGCGTACAACTGCCGGTTAAGCCCGTTAGGAGTCCGGAGTTATTGTTTCTCTCCGGTTGAAATTAGCCCATAGTACTTTGCTGCTATAATCGAATAAAATGAATATATTTGCAAGCGAAAATATTTATAAACAATCTATTGATCGTTAACAAATGAACTGTTTAAAGAATGCATTATGTGGTTTGGCTTTATTGTCGGCAACCACTTTATTCGCCCAGAAAAAGCCTGTTGATTATGTGAATCCGTTTATTGGGACGACCAATTACGGGACGACGAATCCGGGGGCGATGTGTCCGCAGGGTTTTATGTCGGTAACACCTTTTAATGTGATGGGTTCCAAGCTGAATCAGCGCGATAAAGATGCAGGTTGGTGGTCAACGCCGTACGTTAACAATCATCGTTTTCTGACCGGGTTCGCACATGTGAATCTGAGCGGTGTGGGCTGTCCCGATTTAGGGAGTTTACTGCTGATGCCGACAACCGGCGAATTGAATGTGGATTATAAAGAATACGGAACCACTTATCATGATGAAAAAGCGTCACCGGGTTATTATTCGGTGATGCTTGATAAATACAATGTGAAAGCGGAGGTGTCTGCTTCATTGCGGGTGGGTACGACGCGTTTTACATTTCCTGCAGGACAAAGTCACGTGCTAACTTAAACGCCGAACAGCCGGCATTTGATTTTGATGCGGTGCATGCTAATGCGCGTGAACAGTGGAATAGAGACTTGTCGAAAATCGAAGTCGAAGGAGGTACGGAAGATCAGAAAACAGTGTTTTACACTGCTTTGTATCACACATTGATACACCCCAATATCTTACAGGATGTGACTGGCGAATACCCGAAAATGGAAAGTGCGGAAATCGGGGTTACAAAAGAAAACCGGTATACGGTTTTTTCGCTGTGGGATACATATCGGAATGTGCATCAGCTGATGACGTTGCTATACCCTGACAGGCAGTTGAATATGATACGTTCGATGATTGACATCTACAACGAGCATGGATGGATGCCGAAATGGGAACTGTATCGTCGCGAAACGTATACGATGGAAGGGGACCCTGCGATTCCGGTCATCGTAGACTCGTGGTTGAAAGGCCTGCGCGATTTTGATGTGGAAACCGCTTATGAAGCGTTTGTCAAATCGGCGACGACGCCGGGGCCTGAAAACAAACTCCGTCCCGATAATGATGATTATTTGAAGTATGGTTATGTCGCGTTGCGGGGAAAATTTGACAATTCCGTATCACATGCGTTGGAATATTACATTGCCGACTGGAATTTAGCGCGTTGGGCCGAAGCGTTAGGCAAAAAAGACGATGCTAAAAAATTCTACGAGCGTTCGTTCGGATATAAGCATTACTATTCAAAAGAATACGGCACTTTTCGTTCCATTTTACCCGACGGCTCGTTCCTGACTCCTTTCGACCCGCTTCTGGGTGCCAATTTCGAGCCAAACCCCGGTTTTCATGAAGGCAATGCATGGAACTATACATTTGCTGTTCCGCATGACATTCAGGGACTTATCAGGTTAATGGGTGGTCAGAAAAAATTTGCGGAAAAACTGCAATCCGTATTTGATAACGGTTATTTTGATGTGACTAATGAGCCGGATATCATTTATCCGCATTTGTTTTCACAAATCAAAGGCGAAGAGTGGCGAACCCAGAAAATCGTACGGGATTTACTGGCTAAACATTTTACCAATACAACCGGAGGTATTCCGGGCAACGACGATACCGGAACCCTGTCGACATGGGCATTGTTGAATATGATAGGCTTCTATCCTCATTGTCCCGGAAAGCCCGAATATACCGTTACAGCTCCTGTTTTTGACAAGGTAACGATACATCTCGACCCTCAATTCTATAAAAAAGACAAGCTTGTCATTGAAACAAATCGCAAAAATGCCGATGAGTATAAAATAAAATCACTTACTATCAATGGTAAGGAGATAAAAAAGTTCATTCTCTCGCACGATGAATTAGTCAATGCGGGAATTGTAATTTATAACTTCTAAAATAATTTTCGGTAAAGCTATAAGTTGTTAATATCCGGTAGGGATTACATCGGAGGAGGTCCGCCGGGTCTACCACCGGGTCCACCCGGCCCGCGACGCATATCCGACATACTTGCTCCGCCTTTGAAAATACTGAATTTATAGATAAAATGCAGCATAAAATAGCTGTTCAGCGTATTATATTCCGAATATTGGGTATAGCTGGATGTTGCCGTATAGGAGATATTACTGCGTTGCTGCAGTATATCATATATTTTAAGACGTAATGTAGCGGCATTACCTTTCAGGAAGCTTTTAGAGAGAGAGGCGTTCCATAGCCATTCTTCCTGTTTATATCCGTCGGCATATCCCGAGTTTGTAGAATAATTGATATCGGTTTCCACCTTGAATTCATAAGGTAAGTAAAGGGTGGTATTAAAACCGCCGCCATAATCATATGTGTTCAGATCGTCCTTGCCTTCGAGAGAATTTGTTGTGCGTTTGTAAGTGATGTTTCCGTTCAGGCCAAAATCTGCATAATCGGAACGGTAGTTAATTCCGGGACGGTCCATAATTTGTAACGCTTTATTCGTATTCTTTTCTGTGTCTATATAGCTGTTTGTGTTTGCATATGATACAAACAGCATATTATTGATCGATAGTTTTTTGTTACGTAAAGGCGTATTGTACATAATACGTGCGTTTCCATTGTAGTTTCCGTCTATGTTTTTGTAAGTTGTTATTTTTTTCCGGTACTTTCATCATATGATGCGAAGCTGACAACATCGTTAACAACATAACCGCCATTGGCAAAGATCATAAATGCTGATTGTTTTTCGCGATTGAAGTTCTGGAAGCGAACGCGCAGGCTGTTTGTATAGATCGGTTTCAGGTCCGGATTACCAATTGTCGTATTCAGCGGATCGGCAACATCTTCTACCGGTGATAACTGTTTCATCGTAGGCTGACTTGTGCGTCCTTCATACTCGATACGGAGGTTTTTTTCTCGTGAGGGGCGGTAATTAAATTGGATTGTCGGTGAATAATTTACGACATTACGGCTTGAAGAATAAATTATTTCGTCACCAACGAATGTTTCTGTTTTGGCATACGAAGGATCGACATTAAATCCGATTGTATAGTTATAGTTGCTGCGTTGTGCTTTGAATGCCAGGCTTGCGCGTTGTTCTATCGAATTGTTACGTGAACTCTGACTGTATGTGGAGTCAAGTATATTGTAGTCGCCGTTACTGTCGGGTGAGTAAGCGTATTTCAATGCTTCCCGGTTACTGCCGCTGTAGTTGTATGATAACTGGATAAAATTGTTTCGTCCGATAGGCTCAACCCATGAAACAAATCCGCGATAATTATAATTTGTATTATCATAGTCAATTTGTTGGTCAATCAGATCGTCCGGACGCTCCACCTGAAGGTATTTTGTAAGTGAATATTCATAACTGTCGTTTTTTGTATCTCCTGCGCCTCCGGATAAAGAAATGCTTAAAACACGTCCTTTATCGTTCAGTTTGCGGCTGGCTTCCAGGCGTCCCGACACATTATACCCGTGTCCTTTTGAGTAGGAATCCGAAGTAGAGGTATTAACGGAATCTGAAGCGCTGTTTAACGTGTAAGAATCACCTGATTCACTTTGATTTGTTTTGCTATAAGAAAAATCCGGAGTGAAAATCACCTGTGTCAACGTATCCGGTTTCCAGGTCATACGCATGTTAAATCCGATATTATCATTTTTTGTATTTGAATTGGAATTCACAAAATCAGATGTATTGCCTGAAGGCAGGATATTTTCTTTTTCGCTCTTGGTTTTGGTATCATTATCTGAATGAGAATAGCGGACATTACCGTTAAGAGCGAGTTTAGGACTAAATTCTTTATTAAAATTAGCGCCTATATTACCTGACTGTGTAATCCCGTTTCCGGATCCGCCGCCGCCAAAGCCACGCCTTCCGCCGCCGCCCATACCGCTGAACATTGTTGATGCAAGATCGGAAAAACCCATGTTATTGGTATTGTTTATTCCGCCGATAAGAGAGAACTGGTCATTGTTGATAAACCTGTTTACCATAAAATTTCCTTCATACCGCTCTTTACTTCCGTATCCGGCAAAAGCGTTGCCGAACCAACCCTGCTTCATGCCTGGTTTGACCATTAGATTGATGACTGCCTCCTCGTCTCCGTCATCGAAGCCTGTCATAAGCGCCATGTCACTTTTCCTGTCATAGGTCTGGACTTTATCAACCATTTTGGCCGGAAGATTCTTGGCAGCAACTTTCGGATCATCCGAAAAGAATTCTTTGCCGTCCACAAGAATCTTTTTTATCTGCTTACCGTTGATTGTAATGGAGCCGTCGCTACCCACTTCGGCGCCCGGCATTTTTTTTATCAGGTCTTCCAACATTGAGCCTTCTGCCACTTTGTATGAGTCCGCATTATATTCGACCGTATCTTCCTTAACCGTGATTTCGACAGCTTTAGCTGTGACTACGGCTTCGCTGAGAAGAATACTGTTTTCGTCCATTTCTATTTTGCCGACATTAATGCTTTCCGAACGACCGGTAATCCGTAAAGGCTGGTATATCGGCTCATATCCTATATATGATATGTGTAAAAGATAAGTTCCGGGGGTGATATTTTTTAAAGAGAAACTACCGTTATTTCCGGTTGCGACTCCGGCCTTCATCGTACTATCCCTGCTCGAGAGTAATCTCACATTAGCTGCTTCGATCGGGTCATCACTTGTTTTCTCAACAACACTTCCTTTTATTTCTACTTTGTTATGTTGTGCCTTCGCAGGCATGGATAATAAGGTAAAAAGGCTAATACCTATTAAAACCAACCAATACTTTTTCTCCATAAAAAATTAATATTTATGGAGATAGACAAAGGATTGAATAAAACGTTTAATTACCCGCTTTTTGTTTAAGCTTTATTAACATGGGATGAGCAGCAATAATAATACGGATAAATTATTTAAACAGACGCTTTTAATCCTTTTATCACCGTATTTGTAAAACCTGCCTCTTCCATGGCATTCAGGCCTTTAATGGTAATACCTCCGGGTGTGGTTACTTTATCAATTTCGGCTTCCGGATGGCTGTTGTTTGTTTCGAGCAGGGTGACTGCGCCTCTCAGGGTTTGTAATTCTATTTTTTTTGCAAGTTCCGGACTGAGTCCGAGTTCAACAGCTCCTTCGACAGCTGCCCGTATGTATCTGAAAGCATATGCTATGCCGCATGAAGCAAGAGCTGTTCCGGCTCCGATAAGCCGTTCTTCGATAATAATCGTGAGTCCGAGTTCGTCGAATATTTTTTTTATGATATTTGTTTGTTCCTGTGTTGCGTTATATACGGAAACAAAATTGACACTTTCTTTTACTTCGATGGCTGTATTGGGTATGATCCGGAAAATAGCCGGTAATTCATCTCCATCCTTTTTCAGAAATTGACATAATTTATCGAATTCGATTCCGGCAGCAATAGATACAAAAATCTGGTGTTTATAGTCCAGGGCTTCTTTGATCCCGTCTATTGCCGCTTCGATAAACCAGGGTTTAACTGCAACAATGACAATATCCGCATCTTTTATCGCTTCTATATTATCTGTGGTAACATGGATGGATGCGTTTGCTTCTTTAATTTTATTTAATTTATCAGGCATAAGGTCTGTGCAATATATTTCCAGTGAGTTGATTATTTCACTGTTTCCTAAACCGCGTGCAATTGCGCTTCCTATATTTCCTGCGCCGATAATTGTAAGTTTCATATTTCAAATTTTTAATGGACTTCGGGCTGCAAAGATAATTGATTTTTTTCTTAATTTCTGCTGGAATATGCGTTTATAATTTTATCTTTGCAACCAACATCATTATAAATTTTTAAAGAACATTAGAGTTATGAAGAGAGGACTTATTGCCGGAATATTGTTATTGAGTAGCTTTATTTCGATGAGTGCGCAGGAAAGCAGTAATAATGAAGGCTATGAATTTACAACGGTCAAAGAGCTTAAAATTACACCTGTAAAAAATCAGAATCGTTCCGGTACATGTTGGTCTTTTTCCGGCGTAGCTATGATTGAATCCGAATTGTTGCGTATGGGAAAGGGAGAATATGATCTGTCGGAAATGTTTATTGTAAATAAATCATACATAGATAAAGCGGATAAATACGTACGTCTGCATGGTTTCCTTAATTATGCACAGGGTGG
Organism: Tannerella sp.; assembly: GCA_031285685.1. Classification (GTDB taxonomy): domain Bacteria; phylum Bacteroidota; class Bacteroidia; order Bacteroidales; family Tannerellaceae; genus Tannerella. Next base: position 15,723 of record JAITVS010000226.1, on the reverse strand, counting down.
GGCGTTTGCCGATGTTTTGTATGCATTCAATCATTACGGAGCTGTACCGGGAGAGGTTTACCGCGGACTTAATTATGATGAAGCAATGCATGTTCATGGGGAAATGGAGCAGGCTTCTTTCGCATTTGTAAAAGCGATCGTTGCTAATCCGAATGGAAAATTATCGCCGGTGTGGAAAAATGCCCATAAGGCCATCATCGAGTCCTATTTAGGTGAAATACCGGAAAAATTTACTTACAAAGGGAAAGAATATACTCCGGAAAGTTTTGGTCAGTCGCTGGGACTGAATATCGATGATTATGTTTCCCTTACATCGTATACCCATGAGCCGTTTTATTCCTCATTTGCTCTTGAAATACAAGATAACTGGCGTTGGGCGCAATCCTATAATCTGCCTTTGGATGAATTGATGCAGGTGTTTGAAAATGCAATTAATACGGGCTATACAGTTGCGTGGGGGGCTGATGTTAGTGAGAAAGGTTTTACGCGTGACGGAATTGCTGTGATGCCGGATATTGAATATCAGGAAACAAAGGGTTCCGATCAGGAGCAATGGGTCGGGTTAAGCCGTACGGAAAAAGATGCCAAGATAAAAGAACTTACTAAAAAGCCTTGTAAAGAGATTGAAGTAACACAGGAGATACGCCAGAAAGCATACGACAATTATGAAACTACGGATGATCATGGAATGCTTATTTATGGTATAGCTAAAGATCAGACAGGAAAGAATTATTACATGGTTAAAAATTCGTGGGGTACAGACAATAAGTATCAGGGTACATGGTATGCATCAGAAGCTTTTGTTGCATATAAAACGATGAATATCGTTGTCCACAAGGACGCTCTTCCTAAAGCAATAAAAGGTAAATTAGGCATTAAGTAATATGGAATCACTATTGGAACAATCGGATGTAGCCCGTCAGAAAGGACGTCGCTGGCGAAAAATAAGAAACATTATTTTTCTGGTTTTATTTTTCGGCTTTTTTATTTGGGGGGGGATAAGGTATTATTATCCTTTTGCAGAAGGAGTCAAATCCGGAAAGTTGAATTATGTCGTTTATAAGGGATTGGTATTCAAAACTTACGAAGGCAAACTGATTCAGTCAGGGATTAAATCTTCGGGAGAAGGAGGAATACAATCGAATGAATTTATTTTTTCCGTAGCAAAGAAAGATGTTGCAGAAAAGCTGATGCATGCGGGTGGTAAGACTGTGGAACTTCACTATACCGAATATTTCGGAGCGATACCATGGCGTGGATATTCCCGTTATGTAGTAGATAAGATCGTCAGTATATCTAATGAAGAAAGTTCTACCGGTATTGAAGAGATTTCCGGAGATTCGATGGAATTGTAGGTAATAGGTAAACCGGGTAATGTGCGATCGGCAGTTGATTATTAATAAATAAGTTGTTGAATATGTTTCGAATAGGATGTCATTTATCTGTATCTAAAGGTTATGAGGCGATGGCCAAAGATGCATTGTCTATTGGGGCAAATACGTTTCAGTTTTTTACGCGTAATCCTCGTGGCGGAAGTGCGAAGGCCATTGATGAAAAAGATATCGAAAAGTTCCTGGTAATAACCAGGGAAAATGATCTGGCTTTTTTTCTTGCACATGCTCCGTATACAATGAATGTATGTGCAGCTGATACCGGTATCCGTAAATTTGCCCGTGAGATGATGGCCGATGATTTGCAACGGATGGAATATATTCCGGGAAGTTTGTATAATTTTCATCCCGGAAGCCATGTGCAACAGGGAGTAGAAGTTGGCACACAGTTTATAACAGATGCATTGAATGGCGTTCTGAAGCCGGAGCAGACGACAACTGTATTGCTTGAAACAATGGCTGGTAAAGGAAGTGAAATAGGCCGTTCGTTTGAGGAATTACGCGCCATTATAGATGGGGTGAAGTTGCAGGAGAAGATGGGTGTTTGCATGGATACATGCCATATTTATGATGCCGGATATGATATCGTAAATAATCTGGACGGAGTACTTGATGAGTTTGACCGTATTATAGGTCTGGGACGACTGAAGGCAATACATCTGAATGACAGCAAAAATCCTTTTGAAAGCCATAAAGACCGTCATGAGACGATCGGAAACGGCTCTCTTGGAATCAAAACACTTACGAATGTGATCAATCATCCCAAGTTAAAACATTTGCCGTTCTATCTTGAAACACCCAATGAACTTCCCGGTTATGCGGAAGAAATAAAATTACTGAAAAGCCTCTACAGGTAGGTTCTCCAAAAAGTTTGCATAATGGGAATAATATTTATAAATACCCTCGAAGTTTGGTTTTAACTTTGGAGGGTATTTTTATTAGGAGAATTCAACATTATTGCAATTACAGGCATTGAGTGTAAAAAGCGGCAAATTCTCTTAGTAATGAATGAAAATCTCTCAGTTCGAAGTATAGGGGACTTGCTCCATATATATTTTTTAATCCGGCTTTGCGGAATAATGCTTTTGTACGTGTGATATGAAAATATTGTGATACGACGATCAAACTGTTGTAATGTAGCGAATCCTGCATGTCAAGCGTATTTTTTACCGTATTGCGGGTATTTATACCATCATTATCTACAATGATCAGCGAATCGGGAATACCGTGTTTTAATAAATATTCTCTCATTTTATCGCCTTCATAATAGCCTTCCTGACCAAATCCTCCGCTGACGATAAAACCTTTTATCCGGCCGGATTCGTATAGGTCCAGTGCACACTTCATCCGTTTTTCAAGTCTGGTTGACAATGTTCCGTCCGTATTGACCTTGTTGCCGAGAACTACTGCGTAATCTGCGTTTTTACCGCTGTCGGAAAATCCGTCGATACTAATGATGATGGTGTGTACTATCAGCCAGATTAATAATATGTATATGGATTTTTTGATGATTGATTTCATGCACCGTTGTCTTGTTTTATTGTTAGGCAACGAAGGTAAATAAAATTTCCGGATATGCCTCCGTCATTGTCTCTGACAGAATCAATTCATTTTAGCTTTTTTTATGAGACGTCGTATTTCTACAGTGTATTTTTAAGAATATAATTATTATATTTGCGAAGATATTTTATTTCGGAATATGAAGAACATAAACATCCTTACGATCGCTTTACTGGCTTATTTGCTTATAATGAGTTATATAGGATGGCCCGGGCGAAACAAGAATATGAATTACACAGAATATTTTATTGTGATAGGAGTTTCTGTGGTTGTTATATTTTTATTGAGATTTCTGCGTATCAAACTGTTGAAAATTAGGAATAAACAAAAAGAAGATAAACAGACATAAAATGCGTTATACGAACTTTTATCCGTCTTCCGGTTTGTATCATGTCTCACTACCCTTGTTGATGGGTACACGGTTGGATGTTTTGTTGTTCGGTGATGACCGGCAACAACTGGAAGCTATATGGGATGGTGTGGAAACGGAATTAAAATGTCTGGAAAAGATGTTGAACCGGTTTGATCCGGAAAGTGAAGTGGCGAAAGTAAACTGTGATGCACAGTTTTCGTCGGTTCAACTATCGGATGAGTTGTGGGATATTTTGCTTGATTGCCGTAGATATTATGAGTTGACGGACGGTTGTTTTGATATTACATTGTCGGATTTCGGTAAGATTATCATGATGGAAGAGTCTCATAGCATTCTTTTTGATAAGTACGGAATAACACTTGATTTCGGCGGATACGCCAAAGGTTATGCATTGCAGTGTGTGCGTAAACGTTTGGAGGCCGCGGAAATAAAACGTGCGTTGATTAACTTTGGAAACAGTTCGATTCTGGCCCTGGGTACACATCCTCATGGGGATAGCTGGCCGATCGGTATTGAAGATCCGTTAAATGGAACCGCTTTGACTACGATACGTCTTTCTGATACATCAATGTCGGTTTCCGGGAATACACCATCAAACAGCCAGCATATTATTAATCCGGAAACTTCCGGATTTGTTACCGGAGATAGGATGGTTGCTGTTGTTTCCGACGACCCGGTAGATGCGGAAGTATTGACGACCGCATGGATCGCTTCCGGTAAAGAAGATATTCCGGATTGGATGATGAGATTTAATTTGAAAAACACATATAAAATACGATGACAAAAGAATTTGATTTTGGAAATTTTAACCGGCGGGATTTTTTTAAACTGTTAGGCGGTAGTGGTTTAGCAGTGATGTTCCCTTGGTTGCAGTCATGCACGAAAGAAGTCACAGAGGCAGTCTCCGGCGAAAAAGTGCGTATTGGGGTTATTGGTACAGGTTCACGTGGCATGTATCATCTGAATAATTTACAAAATATACCGCAGGCGGAAATTGTAGCCCTGTGCGATGATTATGAACCGCATTTACAGCAGGCCGTTGTTTTATATCCGAAGGCAAAGCAGTATGATGATTACTGTAAACTGCTTGAAGATAAAAATGTTCAGGCTGTTATTATAACAACGCCTTTGAACGAACATGAACGTATGACAATCGATGCGCTTTCAGCCGGGAAGCATGTCTTTTGTGAGAAATCAATGGCGCTGACTCTTGGGGGTTGCCGCAGGATCTATGACGCCTACAAACACTCCGGAAAAGTTTTGTATGTGGGGCAACAAAGACTATTTGATCCGAAATATATCCGTGCAATGAGTATGATACATAGCGGTTTGATCGGAACGATTACAGGTATGCGTGCATACTGGTATCGGAATAATGACTGGAGGCGTCCCGTTCCGTCACCTGAACTGGAACGTAGAATAAACTGGCGTCTTTATCGTGGTTCATCTGCCGGATTAGTGACGGAGCTTGCTGCACATCAATTGCAGGTTGGTGATTGGGCGTTGGGTTTACGCCCGGAAAGTGTCATGGGATATGGTGATATTGTATATTGGAAGGATGGACGCGAGGTTTATGATAATATAAGCCTTATCTATCATTATCCCAATGGTGTGAAAATGTCGTATGAATCTATTATATCCAATAAGTTTTTGGGATTGGAAGAATTGATATTGGGTGATAAGGGAACAATGGAGCTGGAAAAAGGCAAATACTATTTTGAGGAAGCGAAACCGGCTCCGGGTATTCTGCAACTTATCAATCAGATAGAACATAAGGTTTTTGATAACGTAGCATTTGCCGGACCAAGCTGGGTTCCGGAAACAGCATCCATTAATAAAGGATACTATGTTACCGACAATGTCAGCACTACGAGTGGGGCGTCATCAGTGGGTGCGGTAGGTGATGGTTCGATAGAATTGGTCACTGCATTCTGCAATTCTGCAATCACCGGACAACTAAATGAGACATTGGCAAAAGAGGCGTATTACTCGTCTGTGTATGCTTTACTCGGTTTGCAGGCTATGGAAGAAAAATGCATAGTGAATTTTCCCAAAGAACTGGAGATTTAAAGATCTCTGCCTGTTTTCAGATTTACCTTATTCCGGTAATTAGCATGCTTTTTTAGCAGTAAATTATGTACACATGAACTTCATAAAATAAAGAAATGAAAGATCTCCATATATCGGCCAAACGGCAGAAATCCGAATTAAAATGGTTTGCGGCTTGTTTTTGTATAGCTGTTCTGATAAATGTTTCTTCTATCATAATATATAAAACACCATGGTCGGAAGTTTTTACACAGCTTCTGTGGGTTCTTGTTATTGCCTGTATTTTATATGCCCTTTCCATCGCTTTCCGGCTTGTAATATATATGCTGAAACGTTTGTTTTGAAAGTTGACCTGTTATTCTCTGCATAACGTAGGATTTCGATGGCAGGACTTTATGTACATATTCCTTTTTGTGCAAAACGTTGTATTTATTGCGACTTTTATTCTAATACCGATATGGGTTATAAAGAAGCCTGTATGGATGCATTATTATGCGAAATGGATGTGCGGCGTGATTATTTGCAGGGAGAAACCGTCGAGACCATCTATTTGGGAGGAGGCACTCCTTCTCAGTTATCACCACAGGATCTTGAGAAGTTGTTGAATGGAGTTTTTCGTGTCTTTTCCGTTTCGGATAATCCGGAAATAACATTAGAAGCTAATCCTGATGATCTGTCCGATGGTTATATTTCAGCTCTGACGCACCTTCCTTTTAACCGTATCAGTATCGGTATACAAAGCTTTGATGACAGGGAACTTCGCTTATTGAACCGCAGGCATACGGCCCAGGAGGCATTTCGTGCGGTTACCCGGTGTAAAGATGCAGGACTGACAAATATAAGTATTGATTTAATGTACGGATTACCGGAGCAAACAACGGAGATCTGGCAGCATAATATAAATAAAGCGATAGAACTGGACGTTTCGCATATATCTGCTTATAATCTGACATACGAAGAAGAAACGGTCATTTATAAAATGATGGAATGCGGGAAACTGAAGCCTGTTGAAGATGAATTGTGCGAACAATTTTTCCGTATACTGATCGAAAAACTTACAACTGCGGGTTTTGTTCACTATGAGATATCTAATTTTGCCAAACGTTCAGACTCTTATCCTGATGGTCGGATATCGCTTCATAATTCTTCTTATTGGAACGGAACCCGTTATCTCGGATTTGGTCCGTCCGCTCATTCTTATAACGGAAAGTGTCGTTCCTGGAATATATCATCCATATCTGCATATATAAGAGCGGTAAGTGACGGATCCGGGGAATTCTATGAAACAGAGGTGCTTGATGAGCGTGCGAGGTATAATGATTTTATAATAACGCGCTTGCGGACTATGTGGGGAGTCTCATTAGACGAACTTCGGCGGGAGTTCGGAAAAGAGCGTGAACACTATTTTCTTGAAAAATCCGAGGCGTTCATGCGTTTAAATATGTTAAAAGTGAAGGATAATTTTGTTAAAGTTACATCTGAGGGAATTTTTGTTTCGGATGCAATTATGCGCGAATTGATAGCTCTTTAGAGGGTTTTTGTACGAAATTGTGATTTTCGAGGACGAAACTCCCGAAATTTTGTATATCTTTTGTTTTGTCAATTGAAAAAAAGCATTTATATTTGCCACGCTAAAATGTTTAGAGACGTGCCAAATTTATATATAATATCCGGATGCAATGGTGCAGGTAAGACAACAGCCTCCTATACTATATTACCGGAAATGTTGCACTGCAAGGAATTTGTGAATTCAGATGAGATAGCAAAGGGTCTATCGCCTTTTAATGCCAATACAATGGCGGTTGCAGTAGAGGCCAGCAGGATTATGTATAAGCGTATCAGGGAGCTGATTGGAGTGGCTGAGACTTTCGCATTGGAGACTACTTTGGCAAGCAGGTCAATAGCCAAGTTAATCAAAGATGCACAATCAAAAGGTTATTATGTTACCTTACTTTATTTCTGGTTGAATACTCCGGATCTTGCAGTGGAAAGAGTGAAGAACAGAGTGGCGGCAGGGGGACATCATGTTAGCGAACCTACAGTACGTCGGCGTTATCGTACGGGAATCATGAATTTGTTTGATTTGTATATGCCGATATGTGATTACTGGATGATTACCGATAATTCATTGTCACCGATGGAAGTTATAGCCAAAGGTTTCAGAAATGGAGAAAGAGATGTTTGTAATGCAATTGTTTATGATAAACTGAAAAATTATGAATGAACGTGAACTTCGTAAATTTGAAGAGATTGTTGTTAAAGGCGCGCATTTAGCGTTCCAACGTTTAGTAAAGGAACGTAAAAAGTCAGATGGTGAGCTTGTTTTTGCACGTAATGGACGTGTTTTTAAAGTGAAAGCTTCTGAATTAGAATAAATCTTCAATACATAGCGCAGTTAGAAGAGGGGTTTGATGAAATTCCTCTTTTTTTTGTAATATTCGGCATTTGTACAGGTGTTGATTTAAAATAAAGAAGTTTATTTTGTATTTCTTTCAGCGTGCATTATCTTTAGCTAAACTTGGATGTGGCTGCACTTCGGAAGTGCAAATAAAAATGAATTTTCATTTGCACTTTTCTCAGCTTGCATTATCTTTGTACTCGTTAAACTTTTAAATTTGGAAATTTTATGTTGAAGGAAATCTTGGCAGTATCGGGTAAATCGGGTTTGTATAGATTAGTATCAAGAGGGAAGAATTTGTTAATAATCGAATCTCTGGCAGATAAAAAACGAGTTCCTGCCTATGCGCGTGATAAGGTAATTTCTCTTGGTGATATCTCTATTTATACAGATGAGGATGAGGTGTCTATTCGTGAAGTGCTTACTTCCATAAAGGAAAAGGAAAACGGTAAAAATATTTCAATCGACTTGTCAAAAGCAGGAGCCGACGAGTTGCGCGCATATTTAGCGGAAGTGCTTCCGAATTTTGATCGTGAGCGTGTATATCCGAGTGATATAAAGAAACTTCTGAAATGGTATGAAATACTAATTGCCGATGGCATTACGGATTTTTCTGTAAAAGAAGACGAAGAAGCCGTAGCAAATGCAGATGAGGTAAAAGAGGATGTGGTTGAATCTTCGGAAGACGGCAAAGAAAAAAAGGCGGCAAAACCGAAAGCTGCGTCAAAAACAACAAAGGCAGCTTCGACAAAGCGCAAAGATAGCTCAATGACCGCATCGGCCAAAGCAACCAAAGCAAAACCAACGGCTAAAACCGTAACTCCTAAGAAAAGCACCGTAGGCGCCAAACGCGGAGGGTAAACGTAAAAATACATCATCTGAAAAGGTCGATCGTTTTCAGATGATTTGAAAAAGAATAGGGATGCTCCGGGTTTCGGGAGTATCCCTATTCTTTTTCATAACGGATGCAGCGAAATTGAAAATGTTTGCATCTATTATTCAGGAAATAATCATTTTTATCATGAAAAAAACAATCTTGTACATAGTGACTTTGTTTCTTCTATGCTCCATATCACAGGGATATGCGCAAAAGGAAAATAGCAAAGGGCATCATAATATTAAGTTGGGAGTTGAGTTCGGTACTGATTTTTTATTTGGTACGACCCGTAAGCCGGATATGGTGCGTGAAAACAAATCATCATATGATTGGTTTGATGATCATAATTATTATTGCGGATTTATCGGGGATTACAAGGCTTTGGAAATTACTTATTTAGGTATAAAACCGGAGATATTCTTTGCCAAAAACAGAATTGGTATTGCGACGGGAATTCGTCTTTCAAGATATTTTACTACTTTGAACTCGGATCGGAATTATTATTTGTGGTCTGTTCATCAGGATGAAACACATACGGAATATATTAAAATCCGGAATATCAAACAAAATAGTTATTATCTTGGCTTCCCGGTAGAAGCCAGGTTTTTTCCGAACAAACGGGAGTTGCCTGTTCAATTTTATTTAAAAACCGGCGCGGTTTTTAATTACCGGATTCATACGGACAATAAAGTGAAATTTCAAAATCCGGTGATGGAAACTTATGCTGAAACAGTCAGACGTCAGGCCGATCAGAATCTGAAAGACTTTAACTCCTATATGTTCCTGGGAGTCGGATTGAAAGTAGGAAGATTTCATGCCGGTAAAAGGAAGTATATTCCGCATTTTAATGTTGAGGTGCATGTACTTGATATCATGCTTACCGATAAGGCATCTTCATTTATAAGAGCAAATGCCGGATTCGGATGTCAAATGACGGTACAGATTCCTATAGGAAAAACTGTTCCGATCGGTTCAAGAAATTAGTAAACGAAAAAAATAATGGATATGAGAAAGTTTTTTTATGCGATTTTGCCCATTTTTCTAATGATGAGTTCGTGCTCCGAGGATGAAATGACACGGACTATTTTTATTGCCGATAAAGACAATCCGATGCTGCCTGCATACACCGAATGGGGCTATAATTCTTTTGGTGCCATCTATGACAGAAATTATTTTTTGGTTTCAAAAACGGTTACTCCATGCAAAATAACGTATGATAAAGGGTTGCTAAATTTTTATTTAATCGGTAAACTGGAGCATAATGGAAACATGGTGCTGACATTTTCGTTTCCCGCATCGCCGATGAGCCGTTATAAAGATTTGATTGCGTTGAATAATACGACTATGAATCTGCCTGATGACAATTGTACAGTTACCATTGAAATCAATGGTAACAAAAATATTATTACTCCCATGTCCGGTAATCTGACATTCAAGCGTGCCCAACTGCTAAAAATAGACGGTGAGGAAAACAGGGTAATTCTTTCCGGGCTTTTCGAACTGAGGTTTTTACGGGACGGCCGTCCGGAAGCAATCTCAAACGGACGTTTCGATATCGGTATAAACGAAGATTTTTATAGTTTTCCGGACTAAAAAATATAACGAAGCAGCTTGTTGACGAAATGTATTGTGAAAAATCCGGCGATTAGAAATAGCGTCGTAGAGAGAATTTTGTTTATCGTATTTGATATAACTTTAAAATATTAGTACGATATCCATATATTTTTTTCCATCGGTAGAAACCAGATCATTGACTATCATCCTTATAGCGCTGCGTTCTATCCTGGTGCGTTCCTTATCATATATAGTTGTTTTTCCGAAACCGTCTTCTCTTATTAACAGTGTGACTTCATCGATACTCTTGACTGAGATAGATAGTTGACTGACATCAATTTCCGATGGTGAAAAATATTCAGGGTCTTTGTTTTTCTGTACAATATATATAATTTTATCTCTTTCGTTGACATTGACCGATTCAATGTTCTCTTCGTCGAGATAAGTATGGAGAAAATCAATCTTGTTCCCATTCAGTTTTATGGTGTGGGTATCGTAGTAATATTCGCAAAGACGCTCTCTGTCGTAGCGAATGGAACTGACTGGCTCCGCATTTTCTATATAGGTTATTGTCCCGTCGCTGCTGATTCTGAATTCATCGACTACAGAATCCTGCCAGCCGCGAGTACAAATGAAGAAGATGGCATCGTTTGTTTGTTTTAGCTCCAGGCCTACGGGAATGCCTTTGAAAAAAGCTGTTTGTAGCTTGTTTATGTTGTATTGTTTTAGCAGTTTGTCCTGAGCCTGTTTAAGTGAAGAAAAATCACCCAATGCAGCAACGAAATCGGAATATACATCATCTTTCCAAAAGTGATCGGGGAGAAGGGTGGAATAGTGTGCAATAATAGCCTTTACACTGTTGGGCAAAGACGCTATAAACTCGATGTCAGGAATAAGTATATCATCCTCTCCTTCATCGGAAAATGTATGCATGGTTCCCCAAACGGAATATGTTATGTCCTTTTTCAAGATCTTTATATTCTGATGTCTAATGCTGTTTCCGCATGACAATATGGTAAATGTCGATAAGATAATGACGATAAAATGTTTGTTCATATTTTTAAAGAAATTAGTATCTTATAAATTAAGCCTCCGGACATGACACAAAACCGCCATTTCCATTAGTGAGGTAACTTTCTACTAATAAGATGAACAAATATATTATATTCCATAAAATATCACCAGCATTTTCTGTCTTTTGTGAATCGATACACCCCAATCTCAAAAATGTCAAAATTCTGCAATTTGATGTGTTTTTTATCTTTTAGAATCCGAAATCGTCGACTTCGATATCGCGTGCTTCTTCCTCGTGAGGGAGTTGGGCTGTTTGATGGGTTGCATTGGCGATGACTACAATTGCCCGATCCGGACGTACAGGACAGATTGATTCGCATCCTCCGCATCCGACACATAGTTCCGGCTCTACTTTGGGGATCGTAAGCGTTCCTTCGTAGGGAATCATGTGAACGGCTTGTGACGGACAGTGTTCCGAACACGCTCCGCAGTCCTTCTTCTCTGTTTTTACAATGCATTTGTCAATGTAGAAATTCGCTATGCCGATCTGAGTGACTTTTTTCTCCTCAGCAGTTATTGGTTTGATTGCGTCTGTTGGACATACATCCGAGCATACAGTGCAACTGTAATTACAGTAATTCTTTTCGTATGACATATGCGGCTTTAACATGTATCCTAATCCGAAGCCTAATCCTGCCGGTTTAAGTATCTGTGTGGGGCATTGAACAACACAAATATGACATCCGGTACATAGATCTTTAAATCGTTCGATGCTTAAGGATCCCGGAGGTGTTACCGGAACTCGGTTGCCGGTTGTGCTATCTTCATTATTTTTCTGTGCCAGAACGAATAACGGAACGGAACCTGCTACAACTGCGCTTGTCGTAATAAAAGAACGGCGACTTTCCGTAAATTTATTTTTTGATATTTCCTGTTCCATTAATTCGGCTTTTACTTCTGATGCAACAGTGGAATTATTTTTTTTAAATGCGGCTTTTGGCGCGAAACGATACTTAATCGCGTTCCTGTTACACGATGAAGTACAGTTAAAACAAGTGACACAGTTTGACATGTCAACTTTCATGTTTTTTGAATCGATCGCTTCCGCTTTACATGTTCGTTCACATGACTTGCATTTGTTACATGTGTTTTCGTCGATTGATATCCGGAATAGTGAGTGACGTGAAACAATGCTCAATAGCGCTCCGACCGGACAAATCGTATTGCAAAATAAACGTCCGCGGAAATAAACCATAATGGCGAAAGTTAGAAACGCTATGATAGCCGAAATTAATGCGGCAGCAGGTATGTTGATCGAAACGTTGTACAATAAATAGTTTCCTTTCGATGATAATATGCCGGCTATTATGTTATTGACCCATATAGCAGCAGGTCTGAATATATTTGATGCAATGCGTCCGAAGTTGCTATACGGATCCAGCAACAGGCATAATTCTGTAATACCAAAAATCGCAAGAATGGCTGTAATACCCAATATTACATAGCGAAGCCAGTTTGCCGGCTTGTGGTAGTGAAAACGCATTTTACCGTTCTTTTTCTTTTTACTGATGCATGCCATGCGGTTGAATATATCCTGCAAAATTCCGGCAGGACATATCATGGAGCAATATACGCGTCCGAAAATAAGAGTCAGCAAAAAATAAATGACAATAGTAGCAACCGCTCCGGTAAAAATAGCCGGCATTAATTGTCTTTGCAGTAATTTGCTGAGTGAATCAGGTAATATGTCGATAAAGTCAATGAAAAATAGTAGTATGGGAGTGAATATAACTATCGCAAGTACGACTCGTAATACTTTCAATCGATTTATTGATTTTTTTTTCATTTATGATATGATCTTTTGGCCGCCTCAGATTTTTATTCTTTTAATATTAATATTTTTCAGATCGGTAGTGCCTAATTGAAGAGATTGTCCCATTTCGATATGTTTTACCGCTTCGAGATCGAGCTTCTTAACCTGATTGAAAAACTGTAACGCGGCAGTGTCAGTTGCAACGATATCTGTAGAAGCGATAAGTGTTTTTACGGAGGCGACATCTGCGGCGCTTTTACCCTGAGGTCCATTCTGGAACATCATACGATATGAATCTACAATATTCAGAACCGGTTTCTTTTCCCATGTGCAGATATCCGCAATACATTGTTGCAAGTCATTGGAATGGAAAAAGCGGCGATCCCAAACGATGCCCATTAGATTTTTCATGGCACAGGATAATTTGGCCCCGCCATGATTTTTTAGTATAGGTACATTTATCCACGCGTCGGCTTCGATGAGGGCTTCATGTATCTTTGCAGATTTCAGGCTTTTACCTTTAGGGAGAGAAATTTCCTTGGAATAGTATTTTTCGTCGTTGGCTGGGATGATTACTCCTCCCGCTGCTTTTACCGCTGCTTCAATTCCACTCGAAGCGTAGCATTTTTTCCAATCATCGCATGTATGGTCAAATACCGTCACTTTCGAGGCGCCTGCTTCGAGGCATTTTTTTATTAATGCGCTTATGAGTTGAGGATTTGTGTTTCCTGCAAGTTCGGGTGTGCGATCCCATCCGATGTTTGGTTTAATGACAATTTTTTGTCCTTTCTTTATAAAATTGCTTATACCGCCGAGAGCTTCCAGCGCTTTATCCAACATCGCTTCCGGCTCGCCACCCATGACAGCTACAAGATCCGGAACAGCTTCTACAGCTATAGTATTTGAATTTAGCGCGGCTTGTAAACCGTCAAATTTCAATGATACGGCAGCGCTCGCACTCATGATGGCGCCTGCTCTTAAAAAATCTCTACGCTTCATCGTTTCTTTCTTTTTATGAATATTAAGTCGCACATTTTCTGCAAAGATATAAGACCTTATCAAAAGAAAAAGGTTTAATCGGGTTAAAAAAGAAAAATATTAAATCTAAGACGAAAAAAACGAAAAAAGCCTGCTGCGATTTTTGGGGAAGATAATCTCTCTTTTGAATATTTATACTATTTTTGTAAGTTAGTATGGAAAGGACGACAATTTTTCATAAAGAAGAGATATGTTGGAAAGTATTACGATAAATTCCGGGACTGACGTTATTGATGGCAGGCACAGTTTTTTTGATGAACATATATATACAGAATTAAAAGCTTTTATATATGGTGCGGCTTTGTCTTCGGATGAAAAAGACGAATTGTCGGATTTACCATCGTTTGAATCGGTAGTGGAGAAAATAAATTCGTTTATTCTTCGTCAGGATTTGCGTATACGTATTATTTCGGAGACATTGGGGCGATTATTGTCGGATTTGGATGAAAATCAGAAAAAACCTGATTTTTTAGTTTCATATCTTTGTCGGGAGACTGTTATAAGTTCGGTTCTTCATAAATTTAATAACGTATTAGGGAGTGAATGTGTTGATCTGCTTGGACTTTCACATAAGATCGGTGATAATATCGCAGAAGCGAATAAAGTTTTTCTCTCATTGCGGATTTGTGATCCGTCAGTAGGTTCAGGTGTATTTCTATGCACCATGCTCAATGAGATGATTGCTGTTAAATCACAATTGGGACTATTAGTTGACAGGGCAGGAAATCCTTTGTATAAGTATAAAGTTATTGTCGGAGGTGATGGCCTGATTGTTTTGGATAAGAAAGATTTCAGGTCAATTCCCTTGGATGGAAGTACGACGGAAAGTCGTCATATACAGGAAGCTTTGTTTGATGAAAAGCTGTTATTGGTCCGAAATTGTCTGTTTGGCGCTGATGTGGCGCCGATATCTGTTCTGACCTGCAAACTGCGTTTGTGGCTTCATATGATCATTCACCTTGATGGGACAAAAGATGCGGATCTACCTTATCTTGATAGTAATGTTATTTGCGGAGATGCTCTTGTAAGTCGTTTCACACTTAAGGACGATTTACTGGTTGCTCTTAAAAATATTAATCAGACAGTTGCTGATTATAAGAGACTTGCTGAAAATATTAAGGCAATAAAGGATTCTACGGATCGCCGTTACCTCATGGAACTGATTACTTTGGTGAAAAATCGTCTTATTGAGGGCATCGGTTGGTACAGCAAGGATACGGATGAGTTATTGCGTTTACGCCGGGAGTTGTCCGAAATTATGACGCCGGGGTTGTTTCCTTTGAATGAAAGAGAGACTCAGCTGCGCAACGAACGTATATTGCTGCTTCATGCAAAGATAAAAAAACAGGAATATCAGCTTTCGACATTTCGTCATCACCCGGCTTTTGAACAAGCTGTAGAATGGCGCTATGTTTTTCCCGAACTACTGGATGATAAGGGTGAATTTATCGGATTTGATGCTATTATTGGTATGCTTCCCGATGCTTCCATAGCAGGAATCGGAGGCGATAGGGCCAATCTTTATAAACGAATGAATTACAAAGTTTATAAACGAACCGGAAATGTTTCCGATATGTTTTGTGAACTGGCAAATCGTCTTCTGGTATACGGGGGTTGTATGTCGTATATTATGCCGTCAAATTGGCGGCGTGATCC
>JAITVS010000207.1 GCA_031285685.1 Tannerella sp. | reverse complement strand
TTGGAAAAAATGGGATTGATCCCGATGGTAAACGAATACGGAAAAGTAATGGCTTTCTCTGCCAAAACTTTGTTCAACGGCGATAACCTCGGATTGCAGACCTATTCGGTAGTACGCGTTTTCGACTACATCGCCAAAGTGCTTATCGACTTCCTGAACCGTCGCGCCTTTGAAAACTGGAGCCCGAAAACCGAAAAAGACCTGCGTATCCAAATCATCAAATTCCTGGATAGCATACAAGGTGCCGATCGCTTGATCGAAAAATTCAAGATCACCCGTTTTGAGCGTAATCCCAAACAAAAAGATCAGATTTTCCTTGATTTACATATCACCCCATTCTTCCCCGCAAAAAGCTTCATCATCAAACTTGATGGCACCAAAGGAGACGATGATGTAGATTGGGAATCTATCTACGAACAACAAGCAGGATAATTCTTGTTTACAGAAGGTGCCATAGTGGCACTTTCTGTTTTTTAATGACAAAACACAAGGATTTACCCGGAAAATAAAATGAGAAATAATAACTTTAAAAATATCGGAATATATGTTTGGACATAGAACCTTTCTTATGATAGGAGACACGAGTGCGGCTGACATTCTCAGTTTAATAAAAGGAGGCCCGGAAGTGATTGATTGTAATTTCGATTTTCATCAGGATGTTAATGATAAAGGAAAAGCGACTACCAGTACTCAAAGCGGAACATTGAATCTTACGATAAGCCAGTTACCGCCCCAGAATATTATAGAATGGGCCTTAAATTCACGTAAATATTCAGATGGGGTTGTTGTAGTAGTTGATGCTGAAAATATACCACTTGAAAAGATTTTCTTTAAAAATGCCACATGTGTAAATATGGAAATTAATTATACACAGAAAGGAGAAAGTTATACCTCCACAAAACTGATTGTTCAGGCAGAAAAGCTGATTGTAGGAAATGGAATCAGCTTTGACAATGAGTGGATACAATAATAATATAACACAAAAAGAATCATTATGCTTACATTACCATTAGCCCATTTGGTTGCAAATTTTGTATTGGATGGAAAAAAATATGAGATAGAACAGTTCCGGATCAGTTTCGTTCAGCCAACAGATTATAAAGGTCAACCACAGCATGAAATAATGGGTGGTCAGATTTTAATCAAAATCACACAAATTCCGGATGATAATTTATATCTTTGGGCCAAGAAAGCGATCCAGCTCAAGAGTGGGCAGGTCTTATTTCAGACTGATTTGGGAATAACCGTACTGAAGATAAACTTCACCAATGCCTATTGTATTAGCCTGACAAGAGAGATTAATGCATACAACGGAACAAGCACTTCTCTGATAATTTCGCCTGAAAACGTCTCCATGAATGGCGTCGAACATGATAATTTCTGGCCTAAATAAAGAAGACTATGCCATCCGAAGGTAATAAACAAATCATTCCCTTAGGTGAATATGAGCACCTCTGTGAAATCGGCGTTGCGTTTGAAGGTATCGTTGAACTGGAAAACGGATTATTGCTATATGTATACTGCGAAACGGCTGTTATCGGGCATTTTGAGAACAAACACCATATCTCATACGGTACAACAACCAAAAGTTATGAAGTTCCGGTCTGTCCTCAAGACAATACCCGGGTAAATATTCAAGGACAGGAGCTTCCAATCCAGTCAAAAAGCAGTAAGTATTACGTTGAAAGAAAAGTCAGGGATGAATTACTAAAGAAGTTGAGTGATTTTACTAATGGTAAATCTCGCCGGCCAGTTAATGAACGACTGACAGAGGCTGATAAATTTTATGGTTCATTGCATGATAAGATCGAAAATGGCACTATAAAAAAGTCTGATTTTGATAGAGGCCGCAATGATCAATCATTGAAACATGCGTTAAGAAAGGAAATTGATGTCTATTTTCTTTGTTTTGATCCTACAAATCCGGGCTATAAATCATTCTGGGGCATTTACGAAAGCCCTTTCGGTTGTGCAGAAGACTGGATACCGGTTTGGGGACAAGCCAAATTAGCCGCTGAATCATTGAACACGGGCTTAAACGGATATGGCGCAGGTCATTACTTTTATGCTGTAGGATATTTTTTATTAGGAGTTGCTGATTTAGGTTCATTTGGCATGGAATCTGCTATTGCTAAAGGTTTGAATTCAGCAGGAAAAACGATTTCAGGGGTGCTTTCGAGAAAAGTTATTAATCAAGAGGCTTACTACGCTTATAGATATATAACAGAAGGTGAGCTTAGTGCAATTAGAAACACTAATTTATTACGAGGAGGAAGATCTGGGGAAACTTATTTCACAAAAGACCTGTATAAATCAGGAGTAAAAGCTCAAAGTCGCTTAGCTCTACCAACGACTCCTACAATTCGCATTGAATTTGAGATAGTGAATAATCCCAAACTCATCAATAATGGAACAAAGGTTTTACCTGCTTATAATCAGGCGGGTAAAGGAGCTGAATTTATGACACTTGACATTGTTGAAATAAAACTTATTAATTGGCAACCATTAAGATAAATTAATCATGGAGAAAAAATGTAGCATACTAATAGCTGAACCTTGGGATTTTGATAGTCCTGACGGGGAAAATATCATCAGGGGTAAAATAATAAAGATTATAAGTGCAGAGAGTTTAATTTTTAAATCTGATCATAAATTGAGCTTTAAAAACTATACTGGCGATTTATTCGTTTTGCATCCAAGATTCAAGGATTGCGATTTTTCTAAATTTAGTAACGACATTATCAAAAAAGGATTAGCTGGTATTAATGGTGGTATAATTATTGAAAAAGATATAGATAAACTATCAGGATATGACAAAAATACTCTTGACAATATATCAATATTTGCATTTATAGGCAATATTTGTGAATGAAACTTTTCAGAAAGAGCCAGAACGACTTCACTTTAAAAGTGACTCCATTGATTTGATGTATTTATATACACATTCAGAATCAGGATGTTGCGGATACACAAATAAACTAACAACAAATTGGTTCTCTCGCTAACTTAATATTAAAAATCAAAAGGAGATATTTAAAACATGCGACTCAAAATCACAAAAACAAATCATTCGAATATCCTCAATGACTGGCTATTCATGCTATCTGACGGAAACGGAAAAATGTATTACATCATGAACGATGCGTTTTACGAAAGACGTAATATGAAGTGCCCGGTATCTCCAAAGGAAATGGATAGTTACTACAATGGATTGTGTATTACAGCTCATGTTAAGCAACTCGGAAACAAGAAAGTCGTGGTCAGCTTTTGAATGTAAAGATATATTCATCGCACAAGCGCAGTTGGTATTTTATGGAGAAACATAATCAATATCATCTGAAAGATAAAGCTGCGTCTTTTTTTCAGAAAGGAACAGAAGTTGACATATTTCCTACCCACAATCGCTTTCTACATGTGAGCGACGTAGCCTTTGCCACATATTCCGGAAATGATTGAAAAAGCAAAAGAGATAGAATCTTTTACGGCGGAATTGCTCCGTAAAAACCAATTCGAGGTAAAGATCAATCGCTTATTGGGAATATTACTATAAATGGGATCACCTTATATAGATATAAATTCGGAGGACCATTTTTATATAATCAATCCTTTATATACATACCTATGTACATCAAAGGATTCTTTTTATCCAAATGTAAAATAGCACAAATCTGTTTAATTGACATGAGCATACACATATTCCCTTTTTCTGAAGATGTATTTTTCTTAGAGCGGATAGAAGATAACAAAATTTATTATTACAAAGATGTAAAAAGGAAAAAACCAGAATGCCGTGACTTAATTTGGTAATATCTTCGATTTGGATATTCCGGATATAATCCCTTGTATAAAGCTCAAACAGTTTAGCTACATCCTTTAAGCAAGATATATAAAATAGGTATTACGACATGCAAAGTCAAAAATAATACTGCTTTTCGTACAATATTCCATATTTATGGACAAAATAACATCGGTTCATTTAGTCTAAAATACTTTATTTGTATGTTCAAAAAAGACTACGGCTGATAGTCTCTTCAATGATGTCAAAAAAAATTAAACATATCAATTTGAAATGAAAAAGGTATTAATCGTATTAAGCATTCTGTTCTCTTTGTTTGCAAATGCAAATGAAACGGAAACGCTCTATCTCTCCGGCAAAGGTTTGGGTGATACAAAAACATGGAAGTTCTATTGCAGCGATGGAATGAACAGTAAAAAATGGTCAAAAATCGAAGTCCCCTCCCAATGGGAGTTGCAAGGCTTCGGAGAATACTGCTACGGACGATGGTATGTCCGGAAAAACCGGGAATATCCGCCGCAGGAAACAGGCATTTATACGACGACATTTCAAATACCGTCTTCATGGAAAGATAAACAGGTTACAATTATCTTTGAAGGAGTAATGACCGACACACATGTTCTGGTTAATGGAAAATCTGCAGGAGATATTCACCAGGGAGGTTTCAACCGGTTCTCCTACGATATCACCGGTAAAATAAAACCGGGTAAAAACGAACTGAAGGTTGAGGTCAGCAAAGAATCATCCGACCGGCTGGTCAATGCAGCCGAACGCAAAGCGGACTGGTGGCTTTTCGGAGGCATCTACCGCCCGGTATATCTGGAGGCAAAACCTTTGGTGAATATTGAACGCATCGCTGTAGACGCGAAAGCAGACGGATATTTTTATGCGGATATTTTTACAACACCGTTGGAAGACGGATATTCAATCAAAGCGAGCATTTCTCCGGTTAAAACAGGAAACGGCAAACAACCGGCCAATTACAGGCAACAATCGGCTACATTGACAGCCGGAAACGAACATGCCGTACGTTTTCAATGGGATCCTGTCGAAGTATGGAACACAGAAATGCCGAACCTCTATAATTTAACGCTGGAATTATGTGATAAAAACAATCAGACGGTACACATTTACAAAGAACGTATCGGATTCCGCACGATTGAGTTCCGGATAAAAGACGGCCTCTATGTAAACGGGACAAAAGTCGTTCTGAAAGGTATAAACCGGCATTCTTTCCATCCTGACGGCGGACGCACGACCAATAAGGAAACAAGCATCATGGATGGAAAACTCATCAAGGAAATGCATATCAATGCAGTCCGGTTTCACTATGCACCCGACACGCATTTCATGGAAGTCTGTGATTCGCTGGGAATCTTCGTCGTATCGGAATTAGCCGGATGGCAGAATTCATACAATACCGAGGCAGGTTCCAAATTAGTGAAATCGTTGGTAACCCGTGATGTAAACCATCCTTCTCTTATCCTATGGAGCAATGGTAATGAAGGAGGATTTAATTACGATCTGGTTCCTCTGTTTGCCGAATACGATCCGCAAAAACGCCACGTCATCCATGCATGGGCAGACCGGGATCATCTGGATACCCACCACTACCCCACTTTCCTGACAGGCATCGCACGTTTCATCAACGGATACGAAGTATTTATGCCGACGGAATTTATGCATGGCCTGTACGATCAGGGACATGGTTCCGGACTGGAAGATTTCTGGGCAAATTATACGGCCCATCCGCTTTTTGCCGGAGGATTTATGTGGGATTTTTCCGACAATGCGGTTAAACGTGTTGATAAAGGAGGGATTCTCGATTCGGACGGCTCAAATGGCGCCGACGGTATTTTAGGCCCTTACCGGGAAAAAGAAGGCAGCTACTATGCGGTACGCGATATATGGGCGCCCATCCAGTTCGAAAACGTGTTCATCACTCCAAGCTTTAAGGGAGAATTTATCGTACGCAACGACTATCTGTTTTCAAATCTGAATACCTGCAAAATGGAATACAAGGTATTCACAGCTCCCTCGCCTCTTAAAAACGGAGAAATCCGGGAGATCGCATCCGGTATTGTGACGCTTCCGGCTATTGACCCGCGTGAGGCAGGCAAAGCAAAAATGCAACTTCCGGAAAATTTCTTCAGCGGAGATATACTGGAAATCAAAGCATGGGACCGGCACGGAAACGAAATCTGTACCTGGACATGGCCCATTCATTATGCCGGAGAATACACGCAGGAACAATTGAAAAATACAGCTCAGGAAGGAAAAGCGTCAGTGAAACAGGAAAGTAATAAAATCACACTCTCTTCCGGAAACGTTTCAGTTACGTTCGATACAATCAACGGACATATCACAGAAGTAAAGAATAAAAACGGTATCGTTTCATTCAATAACGGCCCCATACCCGTAGGGATGAAAGCGAAAATAAAAGAAGTGAAATTCAGGCAGGAAGGAGAGGATGCAATTTTCACTGCCTATTATTTAGGTGCGGTCGATTCCATCCGCTGGACGATGACGCCGGCAGGACTTCTCCGGATGTATGCCGTAACGCTCGACAAAGCAAATCCCGGAGTCGGTTTTGATGAAGCAGTCTTCGAAGACAACATCGACAAATTCGGGTTTACATTCTCCTATCCGGAAGAAAACGTAAAAAGCATGGACTGGTTCGGACGCGGCCCGTACCGGGTATGGAAAAACCGCATCAGAGGCGCCAATTACGGAGTATGGAGTAAAGATTATAATAACACCATTACCGGAGGTGATTTTTCCAATTTAGTCTATCCGGAATTCAAGGGATACCATGGAAATATGTATTGGAGTACGCTTCACACCGGTGAATCGCCGATTACGTTCTACAGCGCCAGCGATGGAGTTTACCTGAGAGTCTTCACTCCGGCGGAACCGGATGATAACATCTCCGGCTGGCCGGCTAACCCGGAATTCCCCGAAGGAGATATCTCCTTTCTGTATGAAATACCGGGAATGCGTAGTTTCAAACCGATTAACCAGCACGGACCGAAAAGTCAGCCGTCGAATATCCGCATCAAAAAAGGAGATGAAGGCGTACACATGGATATCTGGTTTGATTTCAGAAGCAAATAAGACTCGCGCAAACTGATACGAAAATCATAAATTTACTTAGTTATGAAAAAAATAATCCATATATCATTCTTTGTCTCTTTTTGTTTTACATTTCTAATGAACGCCCAGACCCGGACGAAATCATGGGAGAACATACATCATACTCCCCTTTCCGTAGCGGAAGAAAACTTTCAGTCGCCTCCTACGGAATATGCCAGTCATGTTATCTGGGGATGGCAGGGGAATATGGATATTAAAACGATCCGTAATGATCTCGACTCCATGTATAAAAAGGGATTCCGGTCGGTCATTTTTGAGGCGGGCTACCACCTGCCGTTCGAATATCTCTCTGATGACTGGTTCAAAGCGATTGCTACCGGGGTGAAAGAGGCTAAAAAACGAGGGATGAAAGTATGGATTATCGACGAAGGTAAATATCCCAGCGGATTTGCCGGAGGTAAATTCACCCGCGAGCGCCCCGATCTCCGGATGCAGGCGCTCGTTATATGTGATACCATACATGTGAAAGCCGGAGAAGCACTGACGGATTACGCGATTGACACATCGGTAATCAGCGCCGTGGCAATCAATCCCTCCGGACTTTTCAATCGTACGGTAAACATTTCCGATCATCAAATAACTTTTAATGCAGGTGTACACGACTGGAAGATATTGCTTGTGCGCAGTGATTACCGCACCGCCGTTACGCGTGCGGTAAACAACCCGACAGGAGGAAAAGACAATAAAAACTCCTTGTGCGATTACCTGAACCCGGTAGCTGTCCGCCAGTTTATAGACTGGACACACGAACAATATAAAAAGTATCTGGGAAAAGAATTGGGAACAACGGTTCTTGGTTTCCGCGGCGATGAACCCGATTACGCTCATATTCCGTGGACGCCTGCTATTATAGAAGTGTTTAAACAGAAAAAAGGCTATGACCCGACTCCGCATCTGGCTTCGCTGTTTGCTCCGATACGTACCGAAGAGGAAAAGCGAATCAGGGCTGATTATTGGGATATCTGGTCCGGAATGTTTGCCGATAGTTTCTTCAAACAACAGGCTGACTGGTGCGAAGCCAATGGCCTGGCCCATATCACCCACCTGAATAATGAACACAACATGCCGGTTTGTGTTCGTGCTGAAGGAGATTTTTTCCGCACACTGAGCAAGGTTCAAATACCAGGAGTTGATGCTATCTGGAATCAGATATGGCCGGAAACCGTCAATGATTTTCCGAAACTGGCATCGTCCGTATCACATGCATACGGAAAACCACGCGCTTTCAGTGAAAGTTTTGCCGCATATCACATATCACCGACCATACCACAGGCAAAATATGTCGTGGACCACCAGATTGTGAGAGGAATCAACTTCTTCGAATTTATGTTCTGGCAGGCAGGCTCCGAAAGGCAGAACTGGATGAGCGATCCCGGAATGAATGACCTTAACGCATACACAAACCGCGTCACCTACCTCATGTCCCAGGGCATACCCGGAGCCCGTATTGCCATGTATTACCCAACTTCAACGATGTGGCTGGACAACAATGACGTATTTTCACGCATCAATAGCCTCACCCAGACATTACTGAAACATCAATATGATTTTGACTACGTCAGCGACGATGCTTTCACAGAAGTCTTAAGCATCGAAAACGGTTATCTGAAAAACAAAAGCGGGCAGAAATATTATACGCTTATTATACCCTCCGCCGATGCCATTTCGGTCAGTGCCTGGGCAAAAATCGAAGAATTTGCACAACGGGGCGGCAAAGTTCTTTTCTGGGGTAAAAAACCCGATATGCTGGTCGGGAGCAGTTTCGCCGATCCGGTTCCATTCCCCGTCGATTTTGTTAACTGCAGGGTAGAGCCTTCGGACAAATGGAGCCCAACAGTAGCCTCCGTGATGCCTGCAGCTGAGTTGAAAATATACCCTTTACAAGAAACCGGGCTATCTTCGAACGATATTAATAAACCCGACTCATCCGCTGTTCTATCGACCGGTGACATCCGCTACACACGACGGATTCTCCCCGATGCGGAAATTTATTTTCTTTTTAATGAAGGCGAAAACAAATGCAGATTTACAGCCGAATTCGATCAGGTAGGCGAAGTAAAAATTTATGACGGAGTTACAGGTGAAATAAATAAACATCCTTTTCGGATTGCCGGTAATAAAACGATCATCGAGTTAGACATGCCGGCCTGGGACAGCCGTGTCATAACCATACAAAAAAGTCCGAAAGAATACAACATCGCCGATTACGGAGCTGTTGGCGACGGACAAACAATTAATACGGAAATCATACAGAATACGATTGATATGGCGCACCGGAACGGAGGAGGATGTGTGGTGATACCCAAAGGAGAATATCTCTCGGGAGCCCTGTTTTTCAGGCAGGGAGTAAATCTCAATTTAAAAAAAGATGCAATACTACGTGCTACGGTCAGACCGGAGGACTTTCCCATTATATCTACCCGTTTCGAAGGCATAGAGCGTAAATGGAGATGCGCCTTCCTCAATTTCAATCAATCCGGAAAGGTAAAGGTATATGGCGAAGGCATTATAGACGGCCGGGGAGTCGAGTGGAAAGCCATTCCTTTCGGAAAAGGAGGACGCCCGCGTCTCATTTTTTTTACGGAATGCGACGGAGGATCAATATCCGGACTAAAACTCAGAGATCAGGCTTCATGGGGCGTACATGTACTTTATACGGATGGCTTCAGCATCTCGGACCTGGATATACGCTCCGAACATACGATTCCCAGTTCGGACGGTTTGGATATAGATTCATCCAATGATATTCATATCCGCAATGTGTATATAGACGTCAATGACGATTGTATTTCCATCAAGTCCGGCAAAGACGCGGACGGTCATCGTGTTGCCCGTGCAAGTGAGAATGTTATTGTAGAAAATTGTCATTTCGCTTATGGACACGGAGGAGTGGCGATCGGAAGTGAAATCAGCGGCTCCATACGTAATGTCACGATTAAAAACTGCACCATGGATGCGGACAACTGGGGAGCGATACGATTCAAATCACAACCAAGTCGCGGTGGCATCGTTGAAAACATCACATTTGAGAATATTACACTCAACAACACCCGTCAAATGCTTGATATTAATATGGAATGGCGTATGGTCGATCAGTTGCCTCCCAAAGCAGAAATCCTCACGCGCCTTAAAAATATCAGGATTATCAACGTCAAAGGTAATGTCGGTAGTGCAGGCACGATGCACGGGTTTGCAGAAGCGCCTTTTGAATCTGATTCCTTCTATTTTGAAAACTGTGAGATAACTGCCCAGACAGAACTCAGCCTGAAAAATGCAGACGCCGTATCACTTAAAGGACTTACCATTCATATCCGGCAGGAAGAAAATTAATTTTAAATAAAAATGAAAGCGAGCTTTCACAATTGCAGCCGACTTTCACTTTATTTTCATAATATAGAGACACTCCGGCAAACTTTTATAATGTGTTCGACCTTTTCTTTATTTATCGAAAACAACTAATTTTTCAATAGTGACAAAACTGTCGGTGCTGCCGAAACGGGCTTTTGATTTATCTGTCCAAACCGGGAAAATACCGGTCACCTCTATTTTCAAAGTATAGTTTCCCTCCGGTTGTACCGGTGACAGATAGCGAACCGCATGATCAGGCTTTTTACTATAGAAATCGACAAGAGAAGAGATGATCACATTATTTTTATCATCCGATAAGGTGATCCGGGCATAACCGCTCCGATCGTTACTTTCACCGACAATAGCAATTTGTTCTCCTTTGAAAGCTACTTCCAGATAGCTTCCTGCCTTATTGGAAGTTGTCAGTCCATCGTTCGTTATCCAATCGGACTCCGTACCGAACCGGATATTTTTCGAAGAAATAATCGTACCGCCGGATAATGGGTCCACCGGCTCTAATTTGTCAATATCCCAGCTTTGCCAATATTCCGGAATGAAAAGCCTCTCACCGTCTGCATGTATCGGCAACCAGACATAGGTTGCAGCCGACGCCTGATGAGGAAATGACCAGCGGTCGCCCATGAACATGGGTATTGTATCATTGTCGCGTATCAAAGGCAGTACAAATGTTGTCTGGGAGTTATAAGTCAACGAACCTTCGGGCGCAAACAATCCCTGCCGCTTCCACGGGCCTTCGATCACCGGAGCGGTAAAGTAAAAATTATCATTCTTTTCCCAACTGGTCAAACCGGATCCGAGAAGGTAATACAAACCGTTTTTCTTAAACATTGCAGGCGACTCGCCGGAATCTGGTAAACCGTTCAGTATTTTTGCTTCGGCAGAACGGTAGTCTTCACTCAGGCGATAAATGATACCATGATGAATAAGCAGATAACCTGTTCCGTCCGTATCCTGAAAAGTACCCATGTCCCAGCGTCGGATGGGTTCACCTTCAAATAGCAGCGGACCTTGAAGTTCATAATCGCCGGCAATTGTTTTGCAGGTAGCATAACCGATATGCGGATCCTTATAACCCATATCGTCGGCATGCATATACATCACAAACTCACCGGTCGACGGACACTTCATGACCTTCACTCTTTCCCCCACACGATTAGGGCCTAAGATACCTTCAGACTGAACGCCAAGAACAACATTTTCGAACTTCCAGTTTACCAAATCGTCCGACGAATAACAGCTGAAGCCGGGAAAGGCGTTACTTTCGTCCGATTTCCATTCACCGAACAGGTAATAACGGCTGCCTTCTTCAACAATACAGGCACCATGCGCATTGACAATATTTCCCTGATCATCAAACCAGGGTATTCCATTTTGAATTACTTTTGAAGAACCGGAGGCGGAAGGTTCCTTTGTCGTATTAACTCCGCATCCAACCAATACAAATAAGAAATAACAAACTCCCAATTTAATCTGTTTCATATATACAAAAATTGATTTTTAACATTAAGAATATAGAATTGCTTCTACTGCGTATATAATAATCAGGGCAACCGCATCAAAAAAGAATAATCTTTTTTAAGTATCCAATATCGAGTGCTGCTTTATATATCCTCTTCTTCATACTTAATTTGTCTTTTTGGGCTGAAACCAGTTGTAAGGC
>JAITVS010000176.1 GCA_031285685.1 Tannerella sp. | reverse complement strand
GATAGGCTCCGGCCTTGTCTTTTGACGCAAGAATCTGTTTCTGCGTAATAACCGCCACGCCGAACAGCTGGTTCTGATCCAGCGGAACAACCCACTCGGCGTTTTTCGTCCCCTGCGATGTTGCGATATTCGCGGCAATTCTCTTGTTTGACGCGACACCGGGCGCGCGTCCGTAAACATTCAGATACCGCAGTTCTTTACCGCGATAGACCATCTTTTCAACGTCCTTGAACACCGGGTCAAGGCGGCCCAACAGGGTCGGCACACCGTCTTTATATACGGTCTTAAGAACAGCCCTCACATCTCCTTGTAAACTCATTTAATCACTCCTATCTGTCCTCACGACAGTTATTAATTTTGTTGATACTGTTTCCCAACATGACAACAAAGTTTCTCATATAGGTTACAAAGGCAATTTTACTTTCATTTACTCAATCTCCACCCCGCCCACATCCCTAATCCTGTAAAGACTGGAACGGAGACGATCAAACTCCATTTCAAGATTTTTCCTTTCCTCAATTCCCTGCCTAATAAGGTCGCTTGCCTCTCGGAGATTGCTGACTGCTCGGCCTGTGTTTTGGCTTGTTCGTTCAGTAATCGCCCTTGCATTTTCAACATATCCGATACATTGTCCAACGTTACTTTCAATGATTCGTTGTCGTTCTGTATATTCTCGATTAAGTTGATTGTATCGCTGATTAAGAGAAGCGATTTCTCCAGTGGATTGTCCTCGGACGATATATCCGGTGATAATTCCTGCGCCGGAAGCACCAAGCACAAAACAAGCAAGACACAGATAAACAATATATTTCGTTTGCACATTCACACCCTCCTAAATAATAACCCTGTAACTGTCCACCTCGTACTGCGCCGCCGCCGGGCGGTGTGGGTCAAGGGAATCCCACCTAAAATGAGCGTTAATTGGCGCCCCTCCCCCGAACGGGGATTCTATCCATTTTTTTTCAAAAACAAAATGCGTATACCCCGGTTTCGTTAAACAGACAATATATCTTTCGTCCTGTGGTTCCGTGGACTGACGCCTGACTGTTGAAAACATATTGCTTCTTGTGAGCTGATTAAGTAGCGCCGGAGCATTTATAACGGTCATTTCATCGTCAACATACCCTTTCTGTTCCGCCTCGTTTCTTTCCGCGCATATCTTGTCAATGGTGAATTCTTCCCCGGTTATTTCCTGCGCCCATTTTACAAGACAGAGAAAGTAACAGCCCCATTTTTGTATTCGTTCATCGGGGAAGTTGGTTTGTATTCCTTGTTTAATCATAAATCAGTCACCTTTTATAATTAGCATAAATACTATGGCTATTGACCCAAGAATAGTCATAGCAAGAGTAGATACAAAAATTATGAAACAAATATCCATTGCGCTCATTTCCCTACCTTAATATCCCTTACCTTGTCCAGAATGATTGACACAAATACCGGAGAGAAAACTCCCGCGATAACTGCACCCGACATGACAATTTCTTTCATATCAAGCCCGAAAGAAGCCGAGGACAGTAACCCCCAGAAGGCTTTTATCAATGAAAGAACACCTATCCATAAAGCCGCGATGATCATGGTCTTTAAGGTTACATCCTTTGCGTTCAATCCTTTCTTTTCTGTTTCGTTGCTATCACTCATTCTTACCCCTCCCGTGCCATAAGTTCGTCTATTTCCTTTACGCGCAATTTGGGCGCTACCGCAACAGCGGCTTCGTACATAGCAAGATTATTTTGGCAAAAAGCCACGGTATCCCGCTTGAACTGGTGATTGTGTCCATCCGCGATATACCGCAAGCCTCCAATAAGCCGTTCCGCTTCCGGCATTTCCTTGTTATAAAAAACAAGCTTCAACTGGTCGATATATAACTCATCAGTTTTTTTCAGTGCGGTTTCCAAAGACAGTTTCATCGAAATAAGATTGCTGTTTATATCAGACAGTATCGTGGCATTCTCATTATCCTTTTCCTTCAGCGCGTTTATTTCGTCATATATTTTTTGGGTGTTTCTTGATTGTTCCTCATTGCAAGCAACATGGGGACAACTTTTTTCATCGGACAAAAGGTTTGGCTCAACCTCAATACCTCCTAAACCGGCTTTCACTTTTTTGAAGCCACGAAAAAAACGGGTAATTGGCTTGCCGCCAAGAAGCAGAATAACAAGCCCTGTTATTATCCATTGTCCTGTATGACCAAAGATGAGTTCCAGTACAGGAACGTTGTTTTGTGTTACTCCTTCCAAATTATGGCTCCATTATTGATGTCTCTGCTGGTCATTCTCTCGCTCCTTGTTTGTACCTTGGGACAAATATTTTTTTATCAATGAACAGATGGACACTATAGAAAATCCGTTTACAGGACATTTCTTAGGCTTTTTGTTGTTCACTTTCCGCTCCTTTTCTGCCATGCTTTCGTCATACGCGCGCATTAACATTTGTCCCATATTCGGCTCATGTTTTTGTGTACCAATATGTTATTGTTAGTCCTCCAGCAGGTCTAGCAACCGCACTCCATAATTCAACATTGCCAGCATTAATTCTGGCGGCAATCGGCGCCGCCCAAAACTGCTCAACCTTTATTACAGTTGCAGCACCAGGTAGGATAGATGCTATCGTACCAACTATAGTCCATGTTGCTGCGGCGATTACCGGCAAGGAAGTGATAGATGTTCTCTGATAAATATTTTTCCCATCTGTCCACCTTACCCCAGTGTTTTGTTCCACGTTTGAATAATCTATCGGGGAGATTCTTTTCCACCGTGTTGGGGTTGTTGCATTTGCTACATGCCCCATCCACAGCGGAAAATCTGGAGGTTGATTCATTGTCCACAAAAATATTGTTTTCAATGTGGGAAAACCCATAATTTGCATTGAGCAGGTACCACTTAATCCTTCTGGAAGATCAGTATAATTTGGATAATTACTATTACTAAGTTGATCCCATCCGTTACCTTCGCCTACTGCAAATGCCGCGATAGAAGTATATGGCTGTGATGGCCCACCGAACTTCATAAACTCAGGTAATGCCCTTAATACCTGCGCCTCTGTAGCGATCAACGTCCCGTCATTGATTAGCGCCGAGGCCTTGTTGGGCACCTTCACAGTCCCGGTGAAGGTAGGGCTATTTATGGGGGCTTTCGCTGCTAAACTCCCGGAAAGTCCGTAAATTTTAGACTGCGCGATCGCTGCATTAACCGCTATCTCATTATCAGTTATTGAACCGGATTTTATCGAAATGGCTCCGGCTATCGTGACAAAAAATGCCGCGTCAAACGCGCTGTCAGAAAAATCAAGCCGCTCCCATGTATTGCCGATGTAATACCATGCCTCACTATTGTCAACGTCATACCACAAATGCATTGCTTCTGGCGTATAATCTGTACTGGCACCATCCCACGCGCCGGATGTATACGTCTCAACACTCCACGGAAAAACAACAGGCGGCATTTCAGCCGGGTTAAGCGCTTTATTGAACCATTGGTTCCCTTCACGTACATCAACCGTGGGCAACGTGGAAGAAATAAACCCTTTGAAATCAAAACCCTTCGCCTGAATAGCGGCTATGACATCCGTAACCCATTTCATCGTTGTCGCGTGTAAATCCTCTGTAGGCGCTCCGTTTAAGATCAACGCGCCTGTCATGGTATCCCCGGCTTTGGACACTTTTGAATCCATAGCAGATTGAAGGATAGTTTCCGTGACAACCGGGCTTCCGGCTACGGTTGCGGATGCCGCATTAAGATTACTTATAGTTGCGTTCTCAACACCTATATTTTCAAAATTAAAATCTCCGTTTAGTGTAAGAGATGATATTGAAAATCCTCCTTCCCCAGCCAAAGACGTAAAATATTTTGGAGTGGTATCGAATTTATATGAATTATTATTGGGTGTAAAATTTATAGCCCAACTTGAAAGTATTATTTCCGTGTTGGGGAAATGGTCAAATAACGCCTGATTCACTTCTAAAATAAGACAAGGATTTGAAGTCGCCGGATCAACGTCAACACTCATCGAAACATACGGCAAATTGATTTCATTCTGTCCGTAGAGAGCTGCGATACTTTTATCAGTCCAGAACGCGCATAGTTGCGCTTCCTGATTCGGCTGGACGCAGCTAAGCATGACAATGGACGGCTCCCCGGCAGTCCCCAGCGTGTTCGATATTCCGGGTGGTGTATTTTTTCCATACCACCCGACAACCCAATTCCCCGGCCCGGTAATTCCCCGGATAGTTTGTGTATCTGGTGTGAATATACCATCAACCATAAGGTTATGGATTAAAGCATTTGTAATTTCAACCGTATCAATCTGGCCGTTTTCTGTAAGTGTTTGCAACTGATTTTGCAACGCGGTTATTGCCGCTTCATCAAGGCCCTGTTTTTCGATTATTTCTTTAATATTTTTAAGTATCCAGAAGAAATCTCTCCCGCCTGTTCCCTTAGACGTGTTTGAAAGTTTTCCGGTTGTATCGGTTATCATTTTTTGTCTCCATTGGCAAGGTTTATGAACAGGGGCCGCCAATGTTCCGCCTATTCATATAGGTTACAAAGACAATTTAACTGACCATGATTCTTAATTTGTTTAATTCGGCGGTAACCTTGGAATAAAAATTGGTCAATGCTC
>JAITVS010000116.1 GCA_031285685.1 Tannerella sp. | reverse complement strand
TGAAAATGTAATCCGCCGCAGCTACCCCGAAGGGCTTTTCAAAAAGCCATAGCTTATTAGGGTATTTTCTTAACGCTCCGATAAATCTACACTAAAAAATCCCCAATAAGCCAAAGGTTTTCCCCTTTGGAATCTCCTTTAGCGGTCTTCGACCGCAGTCGCTGATGCGACTATTCAATGATGAAACACTGCCTGCCGATTGTATTGATATCGGCAGGTGTGGTTCATAACAAATCAAATTTCGAACAAATATAAAGATAATAATTATGGGATATGTTGTTCTCCATTTAGATAAATCGCCCGGGAACGAATCTGCCATGACAGACCATATCGAGCGAAAGGTAATACATCCGAATGTAGATCCAGAACGGATACATTTGAATAAAGAGCTGATTGAATTTCCCGAAGGAGTGAATGACCGGACGGAAGCAATTCAACATAGATTAAAAAATGCCGAACTCGGACGGCAGATAGGAAAGAATCAGGTACAGGTAATCCGTTTTATGCTCTCCGGCAGTCCGGAGGATATGGAGCGGATACAGAAAGAAGGCAAGCTGGATGAGTGGTGTAAGGATAATATAGAATGGTTGAAAAATACATACGGAGCGGAAAATGTAGTAGCAGCAACTTTACACATGGACGAAACCACGCCGCATATTCATGCTTCCGTTGTTCCGATAGTTCGGGGCGAACGCAGGCAGAAAGCACCAAAGAAGAAAAAGCCGGGACAGGAACCAGCAGAAGAGCCAAAGCGCAAGTACAAAAAGAAAGACCCCAATCGTCCACGCTTATGTTGTGATGATGTAATGGCAAAAGCCAAGTTGATAGAATATCAGGATAGTTACGCAGAAGCCATGAAGAAGTACGGACTGGAACGAGGCATAAAAGGTTCGGACGCACGGCATATTACCCTAACGGAGTTTTATCGCAACCAGACAATAGAAAGCCAGAATCTACAAACAAATATCGGAGCATTGTTAGCTGTAGAGGATGCCAAACGTCAAAGCATAGAAGAACTCAAAAGGCAAGAGCAGGAAGCGAAGCTGAAATCCGAACAGGCAGAAGAACAAAAGCGACAAAAGGAATCGGAACTGAAAAAGACAGAAGAAAATCTTAGTCAGGCAAAAGGACAATTCAAAGCCGAAAAACTCAAAAACAAGGTCGCTAATGTAAGTTCAAATATTATGGATGGTATTGGTTCACTTATTGGTACTTCCAAAGTTAAAAGGCAGCAGCAGGAAATAGAGAATCTAAAAGAAGAAAACACCGGACTGCAAACAGAAGTCAAGACCCTGAAAGAGCAAATCCAAACGAATGAGAGGGAACATGCTAAAGTTACGGATAAGCTACGTCAGGAATTAGACAAGATTTACGCCCTGTTTCCGAAGATAAAGGAGCTACTCCGTATGGAAAACCTTTGCCGGCACTTGGGATTTGGTGAAAGCCTGACAAAGGCGATACTGGAAATGAAACCGGTTGGGTTCAAAGGGAAACTCTACTCATCCGAATACCGACGACATTTTGAAACGGAACATTCGGTTGCCGAAATCAAGCCGTCAGCAAACGAACCGGATAAGCTCCGGCTGACCATTGACGGAGTTGGCGATACGAATTGGTTCAGGCAGAAGTACAGGGAATTTCAGGAAAGCATAGGGATTAAGGTAAAGCAGGAGTCGGAAATGGGTAAAAACAAAGGAATTAAGATGTAACAGAGACTATTTCTTAAATATTTAGTATATTTGCAACTCAACCAATTAGATTTTGCCTATGGTATAAGATGCGTAAAAATACGCATATTTAAAAATATTAGAAAAAGCGTATAGTTTGTATTTTGGCTGTGAAATCTCGACAATTTCATTATCCGTCAAAAATAAAAGCGATGACGCTCACGCTATAGCGTGGGCTTTACTTGTTTATTTGACGGATGGTAGTCGAGAACCTCACAGCAGATAATCTGAGTTTTGTCCGCGCTTTTTTATGCACATTGTAGTGTTTCTCAAATATTTAGTATTTTTATAGGCGAGAGAAAAGAATATTAACCGTCCGAAAGGACATAAAAATTATACAATATGAAGAAAATAGGAATAATACTAATTGTTATTTTGACAACAATGACTGCGTTTGCTCAAACTCAAACGAACACAAATTCAACCGTTTCACCAGACAATGATATTGTCTATCGGCTTTTTCCTACCACTAATAGATGGAATTTCATTAAATTGAATACACGGGATGGAAGAATGTGGCAAGTTCAATACAGTTTAGAAGATGATCAGATTGAAGTTCCTTTATCTCTAACGGCTCGTGTTTCAAAAGAAGAGGAGAAAAATGGACGATTTTTTCTTTATCCAACACAAAATATGTATAATTTCATTTTACTTGACCAACTTGATGGAAGAGTGTGGCAAGTTCAATGGTCAACAGAATCTAAAAACAGGATGGTTATTCCAATATATTAAAGGTAATGTTATGAATGTTAGTATTGAAGATTTTAAGCAAGAAGTCGAGTGTATTTATAAAGATGAACGATACTCTGTTCGTGATAATGGTGCGGTATTACGGCATTCTCGAGAGGGTAAACGACCGCGCCCAACCGATAATCATTGGACTTTTGGCAAACCAAATGATAAAACCGGCTATATGGAAATAGCTTCGGCTCGTATTCATAGAATAGTAGCAATCGCATTTCACGGTGAGCCGCCAACCAAAGAACACGTTATAGACCATATAGATACAAACAAACGAAATAACCGACCGGAAAACCTCAGATGGGTTACAAGGTTGGAAAACGTTTTGCTTAATCCGATTACGGCAAAGCGCATTGTATTAGTTTGCGGAAGTGTTGAGGCGTTTCTTGCCGACCCTTCAAAATTCCGCGATAAGTTCCAAGAGCCAAATTACGAGTGGATGTGTACCGTCAGCGCAGAAGAAGCACAAATAAGCCTAAAGCGTATGCAGGCTTGGGCAGAGAAGGACAAACAACCATCCGGCGGCTTTTTGAGCGAATGGATATTTAATCGGACTACTGTTCCGAATCGCCCCACAGTAACAATATCGGAAGAACCGGATATTATGATGTCATTAACACCCAGAGCGGCACAACGCAATTGGCGGACGCCTACGGAATTTCCCAATACACCACAAGAAGTTGGAGACAATCCACTTGCCGCCTATGCCGAAAATCTGGAAGAAGGTGCTGTTTTCTCTCACAACCAATATGGCTCATCATTAGTGGTAAATAGTGGATTTTCCGAAGACCATCAATCGCTATATGTAATGACTGAATCTTCCGATGGAGACGAGGCACTCAAACGTTACGCCCTTGCAAAAGTTACCTATGAAGATGGGCTGTTTGTTCATACAGGGCGTACTTTCTTTTCAAAGGAAGGAGCCGAAAAACAATTCACCCTCGCACAAGG
>JAITVS010000181.1 GCA_031285685.1 Tannerella sp. | reverse complement strand
GATGAAGGTCAGGTCTACACCTGGGCTTCTGGTACATACGATGGGAAAAATCGCCATCGCATTCATTTATCTAATTTTTTAAATACTGATTCGCATTAATAAATGGTTTTCATATATTGATAAGTTATCTGATATTATTTCCAATCGGATTTGAATTTATAAGTGCCGGAACCTACTTGATAAATCACGTAATCAGGTTCTTCTTTTACAAATTTCAATTCTTTTATTTTTCCGGCCGCTTTTCCGTTTTCGGTTACAGAGTTTTTGTCTGTGGTCGGAATAAAGACCGTTGCTGTTGTGTTTGCCGGGATAGTCAGATCCAACGAGATTGACTTTCCCTGCTTTTTCCATGCACTCTTGATCGTACCCTTTTCCGTAATCAGTTCTCCTTCCGCAAATGTCAGATCATCAAAGATATACGGATGAATCGTGTATTTGCCGAATGCAGGACTATGGATGTCCGGATTGATGCCGATCACATATTTATAAAACCAGGAGCCAACTGAGCCCATCATCGGATGATTGTGTGAGTTCATCGCGTCCCCTGTAAGAAATTCCCATCTTTCCCAAAGCGTAGTTGCTCCGTTTGCCAGCATGAAACCCCAGCTCGGATAGGTGGTCTGTGTTGCGATTTTATAGGCTACTTCGTGGTAACCATATTCTGTCAAGGTTTCCAGTAAATACTTCGTACACAGATTTCCTGTAGTAAGATGGTAGTTCTGTTTTTTTACATCTTCAACAAGGTTATTGATGACGCGAGGTACTTTTTTTTCATCGGCAAGTCCGAGATAGAGGGCGAATGAATTGCAGGCCTGATTGTTGGAGGCATAACCTCCTGTCTGTTCATTCCAGTATTCACGGTTAAAGGCGGTGGCGATCTCCTGCGCCAGATTTTTATATCTGGTGACCTCGGAATCCCTACCAATAATGCCTGCCATTTCTGCTAATAGGTCAGCGCAGCAATATAAATATCCGGTAGATATTAAGCGTCCGGGGGTGTCCCTTGAAACACCTGATCCGTTCGGATCCTGCAGGAAGTCCCTTGGAGGGCACCAGTCACCGTAATAGCTGTAGTCAACGATACCGTTCTGCGTTCTTGAGTACAAATAGTCTACCCAGGCTTTCATGTTATCAAAGTGGTCCGTTATGATATTTTTATTTCCGTAAAACTCATAGCATTTATAGGCGAGCAGCAGGTAGCTGGCGGAAACAGGGTCGGCCGGCCTCATTCCGAACCTGTATGGAGCCACGCATGTTATTGTACCGGCCTTATCTTGGGTATCCGTGATATCGATCATATATTTGGGGTAGAAATGGGACAGGTTGAAGTTGTATATCGCCTGTTCTATACGAACGGTCAGGTCATTGAGCCATCCCATTCTTTCATCGCGCTGAGGGCAATCGGTTGGTACGCTATGCAGGTTGGCGGCTTCTGTGTTGACGACCATCCGGTGAATATCATTCAGAAGCTGGTTGCTGCATTTGAATGATCCGGATTGTGCAACTGCCGAACGGACGAACTTTACCTGGATATCGCCTGTAGCCGGTGGTTTAGGCAGTCCTTCTATCTGAATATACCTGAAACCATGGTATGTAAATTTAGGTTCCCATGTTTCTATGCCGTTGCCGTTCAGCGTATAGCTGTCTTCTGCCTTCGCATAACGCAGATTATCCTGATTTACCAAACCATTATCGTACAATGTTTCGGCAAATTTGAGCGTCACTTTTCTGCCGGATTCTCCCTGTACTTTGATAGAAGCCCAACCGGACAGGTTACGTCCTGCATCAATGACAAAGACACCGGGTTTAGGTTCTTTTATCACAGTGGGAGTATACGTTTCGACAATTTTAATAGGTTCGATCCTCTGGGAAACCATTTTTCCTACCGGTTCGTCTGCATTGTATGCAAATCCCCATTCTTTATTCATTAATCCGGGTGGCATGAACGGTTTGTAAAGATCGGGATTTAATTCTCTTGCATCATAATGTTCGCCATCGAAAACAGTCGTATATACGGTCGGCCCGGTGGTAATCGCCCTCATTTCATTTGAGGTCATGATTCCTTTGCTTCCGTCCTCATAAGTTACTTCCATTTGAAAGCGTAACTTAGGTGTGCCGTTCCAGCCGGGGGCAACTGTCACAACGATTGTATTCGCCTGTTCCGTAAAATAGTCTTTTACATCATACGTCACATAATAAACACGTTTACTGTATGTGCTCTGTGCCGGATCGAGTACATGATCGCCGACTTTTTTGCGATTGATTTCCATTTCATAGAAGCCTAATCCCGAGATATAGACACGGGCGTCTTTGATTGCTTTTTGCGGGGCAAATGTTCCTTTAAAGTAAATCACCCTTCCCGGAATTCCGGCTGCATATCCGATCCATCCTCCTTTCCAGTCTTCTTCATTTAATAATCCCATTTCAAAAAATGCAGGGAGCGACCATTCACTGACTTCCCGGTCATTTTTCCATATTCTTACTTTCCAGTAATATCTCTGGCGACTGGTCAGTTTTTGTCCTTCATAGCTGACACCGGTTGATGCGGATGAATTAATTTGACCGCTGTCCCAGATATCCGCCTTGTCATTTTTCAGTTGTTCCTCCGTGCTTGCTACCATTATCTGATATGCAGTCTGAACCGTATTTCGTGTGCCGGATTCTATACGCCAGCTTAATTGTGGAGACTGTGCGTCAATTCCGATGGGATTTGTTTCATATTCACATTTAAGATCGACAGCGTATAAACCGGTTTTGCTTTTACCATATATAGATGGCATATTGAAACAGATTAACAATAGAAATAAGATAATTTTTTGCATAGGTTATTTATTTAAGATTAATTGATCCGTATCGGAAAAGAGCTTCATACTATAGTTGAATACTCTGTTGCAAAATAAATAGGAAAGAAATCCGGAATGCAAAAATATCTATCCGTTTATTTGTACTTTTCGGTAAAAGTGGAGTTCCTGAGGTTGTAATATCTGTTCGAAAATTGTAAAAATAAACCTGTTTTTTGTTTAATGTATTGGTGGTCAATTGTTTTTATTGAAGAAGTGTTTTGTCCTGCAAAATAGATCTTAATTAGATCCGGTCGTTGAATTGATATAATCTTTCGGTGAAACTCCGAAGTGTTTTTTGAAAGATTTTGAAAAGTATGAATACGAACTGAAACCTGTCTGTTCCGCGACATCCTGGAATGATATACTTTCTTTTATCATTATTTCTGCTGCACGACGTAGGCGGTAGTTTATCAGAAAATCAATGGGAGACATATCCGTCAGACCCTTGATCTTTTTGTAGAACCCTGTCCTGCTGAATCCCAATTCCCGGGCGATATAATCGATGTTTATATCGGGGTTGGGTAATTCTTTTTCCAATAAGATAATCAGTTTGTCCATGAATTTCTGATCCAGCTGGTTTATTATGGCGGGAGCCAGCCTTTCTTCAGATGTTTGAGGTGTAGAGAAATAATGCCTTAACCTGTCTTTGGATAAGAATAAGTTTTTGATTGTCAATAAAAGATAGTCAACATTAAACGGTTTGCATATATAAGCATCCGCACCTTGTTCAAGTCCTTCGATCTGATCAGAGATCGTCGTTTTCGCAGTAAGTAAGATGACCGGTATATGGCAATATTCAGGATTTTGTTTGACTTGCGCGCATAATTGATAGCCGGATAATCCGGGCATGATGACATCACTCAGGATTAGGTCGGGGGATTCCCTTTGTACGAATTCCCAAGCCTTTTCACCATCTGATACTTCAATCAGCTTGTATTGTTTGCAGAGCAGGTTCCGGATAAAATCCAGGAGTTCGGTATTGTCCTCAGCTATCAGAATCGTATATGCTTGTTCTTGTATTGTTGTATTTTTGGATTGAACCACCTGGTAAGTTTCATCAGATGAGATCGCATGTAGATGAATCGTATCTTTATCTGTTTCCGGATAAATATCCTTGATCGGTAATATGAAAGAAAAAATCATACCATTTTCCGGTCTTCTTTCTGCCTGTATTTGCCCGTTATGTCTTTCAACCAGACATTTCGTATAATGCAGGCCGATTCCGCTACCGCTATAGTCCGGCTTTATTCCCGAAGGACCGCTTATTTGACGGTAACGTACAAATAATTCCCCGAATTTGTTTTCGGGAATGCCTTCCCCTGTATCTGATACGGATATTTCGATATAGGGAGAGTCATCTGTATTCCTGAGATCCGGATATTTTTTACCGGCTTCGATGTTGGTTAATTCTTTTGTTGTAATTTCAACCGTACCATTTTCCGGTGTGTACTTCAGCGCATTGGAGAGGAGATTATGCAGGATCTTTTCGATTTTATCGATATCCGTCCACATATATAGACAAGAAACATGATTCTTGTAATATAAATTAACCCGTTTTTTTTCGGCGTGATACGTAAAAGCCTTGTAAATATGTTTTATCTGTGTAATCATATCGACATTCTGTACTTGTAATGACAACACTCCGTTTTCGACTTTTCTGAAGTCAAGAAGCTGGTTGATAAGCCTCAACATACTCTGGACATTCCGGGAAATGGTGCTGAGTAATGATAAGTTTGTTTCATCTGAGGGCGGGTTGGATAATAACTGTTCCAACGGAGCCGAAATAAGGGTTAGGGGAGTACGTAATTCATGCGAGATATTTGTAAAGAAATTTATTTTCATCTCGGATACCTCTTTTTCTCTTTGTCTTTCATTATGTTCTACTTCCAGTTTCTGACGGTTTATTTTTATATTGAACCATGTCCGGAATAAAAAATATACAATTGAAAAAAGCAATAAGAAATACAGCAGCCAGGCCTGCCATGAAAACCAGGGTGCCGGTTTGACTATTATTTCTATGCTGGCAGGCTGCGTGCTTTCGATGCCATCACTGTTTATTGCACTTACAAAAAATGTATATTTTCCCGCCGGAATGTTCGAATAGGAAGCTCTCCGGAAATTATCTACATAGTTCCATTCGGAGTCAATACCATCCATTTTATATTTGTAGGTTAGCTTTTCGGGATATAAAAAGTCTATCCCGGCATAATCGATGGAAATTGTCGTTTGTTTATGATTGAGAATGATTTTATCCGTGACTGCGATATCTTTTGATAAAACGGAACCGTCTGGTCCCGGGCGTACACTATGGTTTGAAATTTTCAGGTCTTCCAGATGTATTACGGGAGGAGTATTGTTGGGCAGAATGGCTACGGGATTAAAAAACGTAAGCCCGTGATTGCCGGCAAAAAAGATTCTTCCGTCGGATTTTCTGCAACCGGCTTTTTCGTGAAACTGATTTCCTTGTGTCCCGTCATTATAGGAATAGTTACTGAATACCGCTTTCGAACCGGACAGTTTTAATTTCGAGATGCCGTAAGATGTGCTCATCCATACGTCTCCGTGTGCATCTTCCTGGATGCATAATACATTGTTACTGGGTAAACCGTCATTCCAGGTATATCCTGTGCATGTTCCGTTTGCGTAGCATAACATTCTTCTGCCGTAACTACCCATCCAGATCCTGTTTTGTGAATCTTCAAAAATGGTTATGCATCTGACCGATACCCCATTTAAATCTTCATGCAAATCTAATTTTTCCGGGATAGTATCCCCCTTCCGTATTCTGAAAATACCCTCTCCATAAGATGAAAAAAATAAATCCCCTGAATGAAGTATACATATATCGGGAACATTTGCATGATAAAATTCATGTGATGTTGTAGATGAAGAATCTTCTCCGGATAATTTGAATAATCCTTCCCAGGTACCTAACCATATATTTCCTTCCGGATCTTCTTTGATAGATCTTACATGTTTCAGATAGATACGGTTCAGCAACTGAATCCGGCCGTCAGGCAGAATATTTCCTGTGACTAATTGATTATCAAAACCGATCCAGATCCTGTTCTTTGAATCGATGAAAAGTGATTCAAGGAAGTCATTTCCGTCCGGAAACAGGTCGGAGTTTGTTACGGTATATTTTATAAACCTGCCGTCCGGAGCATAGCGATAAAGACCGTCATACCTTGTACTTATCCAGAGATTCTTCGCTTTGTCTTCCACGACTCTTGTGACGAATTTATATCGAATCAGATCGTTCAGCGTATGATCCGGATTAAAATAATCCGGATATTTACTGGTGACGGTGATACCTTTATCATAAGAACCAATCCATATATTTTCCTGTTTGTCAATATAACAGGACATTAATTGGGCAGACTGGAAGGGATTAAATCTCACAGGCTCATTGTATGATAAAGTTTGTGAGATAAAATCATATTGGAATAACCCCTGGGTTGTGGTTCCGATTAATATTTTCAAAGGTTCGACTTCTTGTATGAAATTTATCCGGGTTTTATTTAATCTGGGGTCATTTAAACAGGGAGCCGGAATGTCTTTGAATGTCTGTGTGACCGGATCAAACAGAATTAAACCGGCATTTGTCCCTAACCACCACCTTCCCTGAGGATCGGAATATTTGCAGATGACTTCCCGGTTTCCGGGTAAAGAAAAATATTCCCATGATTCGTTGTTTTTGAGAACGGCAAGACCATACGTCCCACTTAGTCCCATCCATAATCGATGAAAGTTATCTTCCCAATAAAGATTCACATTCTGATGAGACCAGGGCGTGTGAATGCTCTTATTCGTCGTATCGATCCAACCCGGGCCGGAGGTGGAAGCTACCCAGATCTTATGGTTATGGTCTTCAAAAAAAGAATAGACCGGAGCAGCCGGTGCCTGATAATGCTCAAATCCTTTGCCCTGAAAATCATACCGGTTTACCCCCATCGTGGTGCCGGCCCATAATCTGTTGGAGGAATCCAGGAATACGGAAAAAACGAAGTCATGGTCAATCGATGTCGAATCCGTTTCATCATGTACATAATGAAGGTACTCATACCCGTTATACCGGTTTAATCCGCCTAAAGTTGCTATCCACATATATCCCAATGAATCCTGACAAAACGAATTGACATTGAGAAATGATATCTGGGATGAATTTCGTGGTGCGTGAATGGAGTATATTGTATTTTGACCGGTCCTGAATACGTTATCTTTGCCTGTACAGGACAGTAAAAAAAAGAATGCGATGAATATCGGTGGAATTCTGTAGTTCATATTATTAAGGTGTAATTTTTTAATTATGCTTGTATCAGATATAATTCCGACTTGCAAAATAAATTGCGGATGTTATGGTTTTTTGTGATTGATCATGTTTTATCTCCGGTGCGCTTTTGTTATATTTGATGATGCAAATGTATCACTTTTTTTGTCTCCGACCTTTTTTTATAAGAAAGAAATGCGTCCTTTTTTTAATCTCTTGAAATAAGGTGGTTACACAGAATCGTTTTGAATGTTTTCTCCCGGAGATTACGCGCTACGGGAATTTTATGATTTCTGACGACCAGTTGATTCCCGTCAATAGAACTGACGTGTTGCATTTGTATAATGTATGAACGATGTACCTGGAG
Organism: Tannerella sp.; assembly: GCA_031285685.1. Classification (GTDB taxonomy): domain Bacteria; phylum Bacteroidota; class Bacteroidia; order Bacteroidales; family Tannerellaceae; genus Tannerella. The sequence goes on along the minus strand of JAITVS010000181.1, from coordinate 34,817 downwards.
GAATTTATCCGTCGGGAGGGAATGGAACAGATGCTTTAATGTAGTATATACAATTTCTTTGGATTCTGTTGTATGAATTATTACATAATTTTCCAGGCTTTCAATGAATAGAATGTCTTTAATTAATATCTTTTTAAGCAGCTTATTACTTTTTACAAAAATATATGCTTCTCCATTCGTTTCGTATTCTTTCCGGATTATGTCATATGCTTTGTTTACGGCTTTTGTGAAACGTTCGAAAGTGATGGGTTTTAATAAATAGTCAATGACATCAAATTCATATCCTTTCAGGGCATATTGTTCATATGCGGAAGTAATAATTATTTTAGGAGGATTGGTTACTGTTGATAACAATTCCAGCCCGGACATACGGGGCATTTGTATATCCAGAAAAAGCAGATCCGGCTGCATGGTTTTTAACAGGGTGTTTAACTGCATGGCATCTTCACACTCGCCTGTAAGGGTAAGAAAGTTAACTTTCTCCACATAGCTTTTTAACCCTTTTCTGGCTATGGGCTCATCATCTGTGATTACACATTTAATAAGCCTGTCCATCCGTATCTATCATTAATTTTGCAACAAAGGAAGATTTATTTTGTTCAATTTCCAAATGATGTTTGTCTGGATATAAGAGAGCGAGTCTTCGTTTCAGATTTTCAGTGCCGATGCCATTATCCTCTTTCTTGTCAGGCGTTTGGGTGTCGGGGAGCGCATTTTCAATAAAAAAGTAGATTTTTTTTTCATCCATCCGGATATCAATGTTGATATAATAGTCTCCCCCGACATATTTGAATGCATTTTCCAATAAAGGCTGAAATAAGAGAGGATGTATTTTTTCTTTGCCTAATGACGTATCTATATGAATATTCAGCCTTAAGCGTTCCGTCATCCGGAGTTGTTGGAACTGAATGTATGTATTGATAAAATCAATTTCCTGAGCAATAGAAACGATTTTGCTGACATCGTACAATTGATATCTTAATAATTCGGAGAGAAGCTCCACTGTTTTTCTGGCGGGTTTGTTCTCTTCATTTATCTGAAAGTAGACCGTATTTAAGGCATTGAAAAGGAAGTGCGGATGATATTGCGCTTTAAGATAATTAAGCTCTGTTTCCAATTGTTTATTTTTTATTAATTCCAATTGCAGACATTGTTCGCTGTAGTTTTTGCTGATCATTTCATTCTGAAGCATGACATTATAAAGGAGCAGGAGGGGGAGGGAAACAATATTCAGAACGACATAGTCGATAATGCCGTTGCCCATATAAAAGATACCGATAGATTCGCCGGTGAAAGCCAGAAGATTGAGAGGTATCAGCGTGCTTAAAAGTATAATTGCATATTCTTTTAAAGGAGAAGAATACTGTTCGTGTGTATTTATCTTTTTCTTTATGATATGTCTCCATTGTATGTCATAGATATAGCATGCAATGATCAGGATTATTTGTGAGATGATATGTTGTAATAAAGAACCGGCCCAGAAACTTTCTTCTTTCAGCAGGTCGGTAGCCAGCCGGAGGAAATTGAATATAACAACCCCCAGAAAAAACGGATATACCCAACGGGAAATGGAGCGCCTGGTTTTCATTCTTTATTTTTAATTTAGTGAATGGTTTCTTTACAAAAATACATATAAAAAAGGAACCGGGAGTCATTCTTTCATGATGATTTAAGAACCGGCGATCGGGGCTTCATTCCAAATAAAGGTCTTATCAATGCATATCTTCTTATTCCGAATTCGTAAATGATCCAGGATATGCCGAACGTGCCTATGACCATAAGCGTAAATTTGGGAAAGAAAGAAAGTTCCGCATTTTTCAAGTAATACCCTAATGCTATTATTATTGTCTGATGCAGGATATAGAAAGGATATACAGCCTCATTGGCATAGGCCAGCACTTTGCTTGGTTTATTCAGATAAGCTGAAGAATAGCCTGACAGGGCAAGTATCCACGACCAGAGATTAAATACCTTGACGAAATCCGAAATATACTGTTTACCGGAGAAATCTCCCGTATGATCCCATAAACAGGTAAGTAATGAAAATCCTAAAATACCATTTATAAGAAATAGGAGCCTGTTTTTTGTTACGGATGTCCAGAATACATCCTTTATTGATATCAGCAGGAAACCGGAAAAGAACAGTGAGCAATAATTTATCAGATTATACCAGTCGTTAATCAAACCATTGGTTTGCGGATATTTATGAGCTAAGGTAATTCTCCATATAAAAAGAGGAATAATGAATAAGTATAAACCGGAAACGGTGCTGCCCGCCTGCTTTATTTTTTTGATGATCCATGTGTCGGGATGATTTTTAAGATAGACGAAAACAGGGGTAAGTAATAGTGAAAAGATCAGTAAGTATAAGATGAACCATAAGTGGTGCCATGAAATGTTCCCTTCCGGATAAAGTCCGTCAAATGCGTGTGCCGGCCAATATTCAAAGTAGTTTCCATGAAATTCTCCTTTATCCAGTCTTTCGAAATAAACCTGAGGAGGTACAATGAAGATCATACCGAATATGAGGGGAATGAAAAGCCTTTTTATACGCTCTGCGGCAAATTGTAATCCGCTCCTTTTCTGTAAAGCATAGTACGTTCCCATACCTGATATAACAAACAACAATGAAAGCCGCCATTGGTTCAGAAACCGCATCGGGTAAATCAATCCTTCATAAATGATTGAGTTCTTGATGTGAAACCACCATGGAACAAAAAACATCCCGACATGATATAATATCAGTAAAGCAAAGGCGATGACTCTGAGGCTGTCAATATCGTATCTACGTATCATAGAATTGTTGGTTAGAATGATTATGCAGCAAATGTAACAGTCGATGATGAAAGCCTGAAATTATTCTGACGAATGGTCTTCTTTTCTTTATGAACGGACTAATTTCTGTCAGAAAGGTAATATACAGGTTGAATGTTGATTGACAAACGAGGTTCTGTTTTTATAATGAGTGATGGATAAATAATTATTGTTCTGTAATTAGAACTTCATGGAGATTATGAATAATGGAGTTCTCCAGGTCATTTTCGGGGAGGATGATATTGAAGTTTTTCCAGAAGTTTTTGTCGTAGGTATGTTTGGTTTCTGCAAAGATACGCGTGGTCGAGAGCCGTTCGTTTAGCGGGAAGGATTTTACTTCTTTTGTCTTGATATCACATGTTGCCATTTCAAACCAGAAATGTAACGGTGAACTGAATAGACGTTTTTTTCGTCGTATTTTAAACCGGAGGTCTCCACGAACATGATTGACATAGTATTGTCCGTCTTCGGAAGGTTTATATGAAACAATATATTGGGCCTGTTGAAGGTCTATCTTTAATCCCAGGGCTTTTTTATCAATAAACGCATGTGTTGCTTTATCGGCAAGCCTGGAATTTATTTCAAAGCGTACTTCAACCAATGCTTTGTTTTCGGCTTCAATATATAAATCCCCGGCATATAATGGTTCCTGAATGTGTTCTTTTTGTTGAAAAGAGATGATGTTTACCGGTCTGTTATCGACAAAGGTTTTTCCTTTGTATGAATATGTATAAGGCGTTTCTTTACCGGGAACGGTGAATTCGGGAAGTTCTTTTATGACATCAAGTATCAGACAGGATTTTATGCCCGAACGCATTTTCGGGAAAATGGTATCGGTCTCCAGCCGGTTTAATATGCGGCGTTTTTTAATTAATTTCACTTGGTCGTTTGCCGCGTTTCTGTTATATCCGGTCTTGTATATCTGGAGTACGGACTCGGTCAGGTCGATGTTTCGATAGTTATGATCAATACCTTCCCGATAGAACGTCGTCAGGTAAGCAGGTTCGGATGCGTAGTTCGCTGCACGATTATTCAGCATATCATTCAACGTCTGCTCCGGATTTACAGTACTGACAACTACTTCCTGTAAAGTAATCGCCTGAGGTTTCAGGCCTAAATCAATTGTTTCGCCTTTCAATAAGGTAAGATCTATTTCCTGACTTTCATATCCGATATGAGAAAACTTCACTTTGTGATTTTGCAGTGAGTCGGGAACAACTAACTGGAATCCACCATCCTGGTTTGTTATTGTTCCGATGGATGTACTCAGAATGCTTACCGAAGCAAATATGATAGACTCTTTGGTTTCCTGATCAAAGAGGACTCCCTTTATTGTAAAGTGTATGTCCTGGGCCGGAATCGGAATACTATCGTTTGTATTTGCCTGAATTTGTGTTTCTGCTAAACGTAACAGGATATAGGTTCCGGATAAGTCAATTTGTAACCGGTTATTTTCCGTAATCAGATAAATCGCATCGCGCAGTGAATATTCACCTTTTGTGATTTTTACCTTTTTATCATTGTCAATGATCTGACTGTCATAGATGAACAAGTAACCGGATTGTTCGGATAAATCTTTCAGCAATTCATAAATAGTTCCCTTGTTTTTGGATACCTGTACTATCCTGTCAAGCGCATCATGTTTGTCAGCCTGTATGTCAATCGCAATAAGGGAAGACAACATACAGATGAATAGAAGGCGGCTGAAACATGTTTTTATGACTTGATGCATGGATTGCTGTTTCTATTTTGAAATGTAGATTGTATTTTCTTGTTGTGAGTGTTCTAAATTCAGGGCCAGACAGATCACTTCTGCTATTTCCGTGATACTACTTTCCTCTGAAAGAGTAAATGTTATAGCACGTTGCTCTATCTCCGGATCAATTTTCAGATAAATAGAATCCGAATGCATATTAATAATAACTGCAACATTTTTAAGATGTTCATCCTTAAATAAAATACGTTTAAAGTATTCGTCAAAGCTGGTTGTATTCTTAACCAATTGCAGTTGTTCGGAATCGAATAAAACGGTTTCTCCTGTTTTGACAGTGAGAACCTGCTGACGGCTTTTGTGTGTTACCCGTACCTCTCCTTCGCGCACTGACAATAAGAATGACGAACTATTCTCACTTTTTATTTTGAAAGACGTTCCGACAACTTCTACCTTGGCTAAGTCCGTGTCGATAAAAAACGGGCGCTCGGATTGTCTTTTTATTTCGAAAAAAGCTTCTCCGTGTAAAATAACTTCTCTTTTATCTTCTGCAAAATGATCCGGATATTTCAACGAAGCCTGCTCCGACAGATAGACAACTGATCCGTCCTCCAGCATGGTTGCCAGAGTCGGTGCATTGATTTCGTTATATAATACTAACAACTCCTTGTCGGGAAGGTTGGTTTTGCGTGCAAAATACCATCCGGAAAAAATACAGGCGATCAGGACTGCGGCAACATAGAGCTTTTTGAAAGAGTCGGACCGCAAAAAATTGTGTCTGACGGTATTTTTTTCCGGAAGCAACTCGTCTTTTTCGAGCCTCTGATATAAATTATCCCAGGCCTGGTCAATTACTGTATCCTCTTGTTTTTTTTCTTTAAATACCATGATTAAGTGTATAATATTTTTCAATTCCTTGCCGCAGCGCGTGATATGCTTTTGTCATTTCCGCTTCGACTGTTTTTACGGAAATAGAATAAAAATCGGCAATTTCTTTATATTTCTTTCCATCCATCCGGTGCATCCGGAAAATCTGCATTCTTCGTTCCGGTAGTTTATTTAGTATATTCGTAATCACATTTTCCAGTTCCTTGTATTCCAATAGTTCCAAAGGAGAAAGATCCGTTTCCTGATTGTCGTTTAGGACATGTTCCTGGTGACGTTCCTGCACCATGAGGTGTTCCTGATAGCGTAAGGAATGATTTCTTACAGCTCCGTACAGATAGTTCTTTACGGAGCGTAGAATCTGTATATTTTCCTTTTCTTTCCATATATTGTAGAATACATCCTGTATTATTTCTTCTGCAATGTCCTTACGTCCTGTTATGCTGAAGGCGTACATGCAAAGCGGAGTGTAATATTGACGAAAGACTTTTTCAAACGTCCTGACATCCCCCTCTTTAATTTTTTTGAATACGGCAAGATCATTCAGCATATACAGGCCTTATATTTTTTAAGTGAAGAAACAAATATAAGACAAGCCGGGAGAAGTACAAAATAAGTATACTTATTTTTTAGTTCCGGAACACAGCTTACATTTATTTTTATGTGCAAACCGGCAGGATCACAAAATTATTGTGACTTTAAGTGTTGTTTTTTTAATCTGTTAACCGCACTTTCCAACGATTCGGTCGGTTCGATGATGTTGTAGTTGCTCCAGAAGTTTTCATCCTGGTACAGCGCAACTTCCTGACTTAACGACTGACGTATGGAAAATGTTTCCTTGTTAGGTATGCGGGATACATTCTGATCATTTCTGTCGGTAATGATCGTTTCTCCGGTTACGGCATAGTTCGTTGCAAATAACTTACGCTTCCAGTCACATTTGAATTTTATTTCGTTTCGTATATAATTCAGATATGTTTTACCTTCCTGTTGCTTGTAGGTAACAACATACAAAACTTCTTCGGGAGTGAACCGCAATCCTTTAGGTTTTTCTTTCAGGATTGCATCCGTGACTTTCTGCTTGTCATGCATCTCCATTCTGAATTCTGCACGTGTAAATGATAGTGTTTCCCTGTCAATATATAATGTTCCGATATAAAGCGGATACTCGATGATCATCTGGGGCTCAAAACGGACCGTATATTGTAAACGGTCATCGATAGAAGTCGCTTCACCCATTTTGAATGAATAAAATTGGAGTATTTCTTTATCCAACAGGATGTCCGGATTCTTGACCATATCCAGAAATACCGGCATGTTCGGGCCTCCGAGGAATTTAACGCTCAGGGTATCGGATAATTTAGGACTTATCAATTTACGCCCTTTGAGTACTTTAACCTGATCTCTGTCGGCCGGCAGATCATATCCTCCTTTATATATTTCGATCACAGCTTCGGAGATATTGATATATTTCCGGCGTTTCTGGATCGTTTCCCTATAGAACCCGGTCAGCATATTGGGAGTCATAGCGTAATTGTCTCCTATTTTATCGACGGCTGCTTTCACCAGATCCCGGGGATTACGCCAACTGAATACCTGTACTTCACTCAGAAGAAAGGATTCCGGAGTCAGAAAGAAGGTTTGTCCCTCCTTATTGTTTTTAGAAATAGTAATTAATGCGTTATAGTACCCGATACAGGAGAGTTGAATCTCTTTAACATTAAGTGTATTACTTATTTTAAGAGAAAATTCCCCGTCTTCATTTGTGATTGTTCCGACATTGGTGCCGACTGCCGATATGTTCACATATTCGATCACCTTTTTCGTATTCTTGTCCTTAACAACACCACTGATCGTATAGAAATCCGTGGTTTCATTTTCCTGTGCATTCACAGCCATTCTGTTGCTTAATAAAGCAATGGCCAACATCAGGAATACCGATAATAAACGTTTTGTTTTCATATAAATGATCTTTTAAGATTAATAATAAGCTTCTCTTTGTTTATATGATCGGCAGGAAGCCAAAAACCCTACGGAAAAAATGAGTTTTTTTATTCCGTCCGGTATTTCGAACGCAAAAGAAATATTTTTGTTAGAAAAATATTATGAAAAACGATAATAAAGAATGTGGAATATAAAATCATTTGAAGACAATATCCGTTCCGAAAGGAGTACGATGGGACGTCAACCGGTTATTTCAGTTATAATGCCGGTCTACAATGGTGAAAAATACATTCGGGAATCTGTTCACAGTATATTAAATCAGTCTTACAGAGATTTTGAATTTATCATTATTGATGATGGCTCAACAGATAATACTAGGTCAATTTTACATTCCTGTAGGGATACGGACGATCGTATTAACCTGACTTTGGTGTCGATTGGTATATAATAATTGCCTAATATAAAACAGGAATACTATTATCAGTATCAGCTTGATTTATAGTTGCGATAAACTTTCTATGATTCTTTGTTGTTTTTCTATAAAATCAATTCTGTCTTTGTCTCCGCATCTGGTAATTAATGTGGATTGCTGTTTGACGGATTTCATCCAGCTTTTCAGTTCTTCAAATGTTTGTTTATCCGTTGATGCAATGCCGTTGATTATGAATGCTTTTATTATGGTTAACTGATAATCCGGTGTAGCTACATAAATGTAATTGGTGCTGATATTTACATCTGAAACATAAATGTTAACACTTTTGCCTGTTTCTTTGAAGAATCCGGTACAAGATAATGTGTCAATTTCCTCCAGTATTTTTAGTAAGTCCTGTTTTATCAGCAGAATATCTTCATTAGTAATTAAACCGATATAATAGAAATATTTAATCTCAGTAACTAAATAGTGGAAAAGCAGGCGGTCAAAAATATATTCGGCATGTAAAATTTTTGCCCATTTTACATATTCATTCTGGGCTTTTTTTAATTTATCCGAAATAATTATATCTTTATAAGGGGTAGGTTTATTCTGTCTATTGGATTGGTATTTCCAGTTGAACAGATAAAATCTGGAAATGTATTCGTATGTAAGATATAACGGTTGAGGCAATATATTGGTAATTTCACCGGCTTCGGGGTCAGGAAACTTTTTGAAAGATTTCAGAATTTTAGTCATTTCCTTCAACAAGGCAAAATCCGATTCTGCAGGGTTAATGTATTCGATTTGCCTGAATTTGGAGGGCTTTAATATTGACGAAGTCGATATTTCCAGATTATCCAGGGAAATTCCCAACTGTCTGGAGATTTTCATCGCTTCATCAAAAGTGAAAGGTATTTCACTCTGCAATTTATTAGAGATGACCTCTTTGTCGATGTTTAATATCTCAGCAAGGGTATTTACGATTGCGGTCTTTTGTGGTATTTTTCGTGTTATTTCTTCCACAAAACGATAATAAAGTGCTTCGTGTTTCATACTACCTCCTTTTTTGGCGAAATAAATTTACACAATACAAATATACGTGATAAAATTTGATTATCACACATAAAAAAAACGGATTGTCCTTAAAAAAGAACAATCCGCTGGAATATTGTTTGAGGGTTGGAATTACATCATTCCGCCCATTCCGCCGCCCATTCCCGGAGGCATTCCTGCAGGAGCAGCATTTTCTTCTTTCTTTTCTGCGATAACGCATTCGGTAGTTAAGAACATACCTGCAACCGATGCTGCATTTTCCAATGCTACACGTGTTACTTTGGCAGGATCGATAACTCCGGTCTGGCAAAGATTTTCGTAAACATCGGTACGTGCATTGTATCCGAAATCGTCTTTTCCTTCTTTTACTTTCTGTACGACAACAGCGCCTTCTTTTCCTGCATTGTCAACGATTTGACGAAGAGGTTCTTCGATCGCACGTTTTACAATTTCGATACCTGTTGTTTCGTCTTCGTTATCACCTTTCAGGTTTTCCAGTGCAGCAATTGCACGGATATAAGCGACACCACCACCAGGCACAGTTCCTTCTTCGATAGCAGCCCGTGTTGCGCTCAATGCATCATCGACGCGATCTTTTTTCTCTTTCATTTCAACTTCAGAAGGAGCGCCTACATAGAGAACTGCCACACCGCCAGCTAATTTAGCAAGGCGTTCCTGCAACTTTTCTTTATCATAGTCGGATGTAGTAGTTTCAATCTGAGCTTTGATCTGGCTGATACGTGATTCAATTGCTTTTTTATCGCCGTTACCTTTTACGATCGTAGTGTTATCCTTGTCAACAGAAACCTTATCTGCGCTACCAAGCATATCCATTTTGGCATCTTCCAGTTTCATGCCTTTTTCTTCTGTAATAACAGTACCGCCTGTCAGGATTGCAATATCTTCCAGCATGGCTTTACGACGATCGCCGAAACCGGGAGCTTTTACCGCACAAACTTTCAATCCGGCACGCAAGCGGTTTACAACTAATGTAGCCAATGCTTCACTTTCGATATCTTCGGCGATGATAAGCAAAGGACGACCGGTTTGCACTACCTGCTCAAGGATCGGAAGTAACTCTTTCAATACGGAAATTTTCTTGTCATAAATAAGAATAAACGGATTTTCAAACTGGGTTTCCATTTTTTCCGTATCGGTTACGAAATAGGCTGAAGTGTAACCACGGTCAAACTGCATACCTTCTACAACATCTACCGTTGTTTCAGTACCTTTTGCTTCTTCAACAGTGATAACCCCTTCTTTTTTCACTTTTTTCATAGCCTCGGCAATCAATTTGCCAATACTTTCGTCACCATTGGAAGATATCTTGGCAACATTTTCAATTTTATCCAAATTGTCACCTACTGCTTCCGATTGTGATGCAATACTTTCTATTACTTTTGCTACGGCTTTATCGATACCACGTTTCAAATCCATCGGATTAGCACCTGCAGTAACGTTTTTAAGACCTACGCCAATAATAGACTGGGCCAGAACAGTTGCAGTTGTAGTACCGTCACCTGCTTTGTCATTTGTTTTTGAAGCAACTTCTTTCACCAACTGAGCTCCCATGTTTTCATAGGGGCAAGTCAGTTCAACTTCTTTGGCTACCGTTACACCATCTTTTGTGATTTGCGGAGCACCGAATTTCTTTTCGATAATTACATTACGGCCTTTAGGTCCCAATGTTACTTTAACGGCATTCGCCAATTCGTCCACACCTTTTTTCAAAAGGTCACGGGCTTCCATGTTGAATTTAATTTCTTTTGCCATGATTTGTGATTATTTTATTGTTTATTTTGAATGTTGAAGTTTAGATAATAGCGAGTACATCAGACTGACGCATGATCAGATATTTGTTCTCGTTAAGTTCAATCTCGGTACCTGCATATTTGCCATACAAAACCTGGTCTCCTTCTTTAAGGACCATTTCTTCGTCTTTTGTTCCTTTACCTACTGCAATTACTTCACCTTTCAAAGGCTTTTCTTTTGCTGAATCGGGAATGATAATACCACTTGCCGTTTTTTCTTCTGCATCTGCCGGCTTAATAAGCACTCTGTCTGCTAATGGTTTAATACTCATGATTTTTAAAAGTTTAAAGTTTATAATTATATAAATGTATATTTTAGTATGCACACATTCTTATACGAATATCGTGCCAAAAATTATTCTAAGAGAAAATGCTGTCATTTTTGCAGTGCGCGGATGACTAATGTGACAAAATTTCTATTAATTCTTCGGAGGATACTAATTTTTGTTCTCCGGAAAGCATATTCTTTAGATTGATTTTATTCTCAGAGATTTCATTTTCGCCAACAAGTGCGACATATGGTATTTTCTTTGAATCGGCATATCCCATTTGTTTTTTCATCTTGCCGGCTTCCGGATAGATTTCCGTGCGTATACCTGCCGCACGTATTTTTGCTATGACGGGTAACAGGTGGGAGACTTCTGCTTCTCCGAAGTTGACAAATAGAACCTGTGTTGTTTTCAATGAGTCTGCCGGGTATAAATTAAGCTGGTTAAGGACATCATAAATGCGGTCAGCTCCAAATGATATGCCGACACCCGAAACACCTTCCATGCCAAACACACCGGTAAGATTGTCGTACCGTCCGCCACCGGTGATACTGCCGATTTCCACATCAAGCGCTTTCACTTCGAAAATAGTACCTGTATAATAATTTAACCCTCTTGCCAGCGTCAGGTCTGTTTCAACCTCGGATGTTAGCGGTAGTTTTTCAACGTGTCCGAGTATATATTCCATCTCTTCAATGCCTTTGAGTCCGGTTCCGGAGTTTTTCAACGCCTCTTTGAGTATGGCAAGTTTTTCACGATTACTCCCTTTCATGATGATGACAGGCTGCAATAATGTTAAAGCCTGTTCGGAAATACCTTTGCTCCGGAGCTCTTCATTTACATTCCCGAGGCCTATTTTGTCAAGTTTGTCAATGGCTACCGTGATATCTGTTATTTTATCCGCTTCTCCGATCATTTCAGCGATGCCTGAAAGAATTTTGCGGTTGTTTACCTTAATGCATACACGGATGTCAAGGCGATGGAACACCTCATCCATAATTTCAATAAATTCGACTTCATTAAGAAGCGAGTCGGAACCGACGACATCCCCGTCGCACTGGTAAAATTCACGGTAACGTCCTTTCTGCGGTCGGTCGGCTCGCCAGACAGGTTGTATCTGATAGCGCTTGAATGGAAACGAGATGTCGTTCCGGTGTTGTACAACAAAGCGTGCAAAAGGAACTGTCAGGTCATAGCGGAGGCCTTTTTCACAAGCCTTTGTTGCAAACCTAATCGAGTTTTTTTCAAGTAATTCCTGATCCGTAAACTTTTCCAGGTAATCGCCGGAATTTAATATTTTAAAAAGCAACTTGTCACCCTCTTCTCCATACTTGCCCATGAGTGTGGAGAGGTTTTCCATAGCAGGGGTTTCTATCTGCTGAAAACCATAAAGATTATAAACTTCACGAATCGTATCGAAAATATAGTTGCGTTTCGCCATCTCTATGGGCGAAAAATCACGGGTTCCTTTCGGAATAGAAGGTTTCTGTGCCATTAATTTAAATCATCTTTATTCGAAAAATCATCTTCTCCGGCCTAAGAATATGACAACATAGTAAAGCAATGTTGCAAGTGAGCCGAGTGCTGCTACTACATAGGTATATGCAGCCGAACGCAGAGCGCCTTTGGCCATACCGGCCGTTTCTACGTTTGTTACTCCGGCGTTGCTCAGCCATGCGATCGCTCTTTTGCTGGCATCAATTTCCACCGGTAAAGTAATAAAACTGAATAGTGTTGTCAGTGAGAAAAGTACGATTCCGAGCAGTAATAATTGCGGAAAAACATTTAGAAGTAACATACCGCCCAATAATACCCATTGAACGATATTGGACGAAAAGCTGACAACAGGAACAAGTGCCGAACGCATTTTCAATGGTGCGTATGCTGTTGCATGTTGTACGGCATGTCCGCATTCATGCGCTGCAACAGCTGCTGCTGCTACATTATACTGATTATATACCGCTTCACTGAGGTTAACGGTTTTTGTCGCAGGGTTAAAATGATCCGTCAGATGTCCGGGGGTTGAAGTAACCTGTACATCATAAATTCCATTGTCATGCAGCATTTTTTCTGCAACTTCCCTTCCGCTCATCCGAAGCGGAGTTTCTGAGTATTTTTTGAATTTATGTTGCAAATTAGCTGATACGAGCCAACTGAATAAGGCAATTGCTCCGAATATAACCCAATATAACGTGTACATTGACATAATCTTTAATTTTAAAATTGATAATCATTTAGTAACAGGACAAAAACCTTGCCAAAAACAAAGGTTGCTGTTACGGCAACCTTTTTATGAAACAAATACGGATACTTGATTATAAATCTTCCCTTGAGATAGTCTGTTCACGATCAGGTCCTACCGATACAATTACAATGGGTACGCCGAGTTCCTCTTCAAGAAATGACAAATAAGAATTAAACTCTTCCGGAAATTCATTTTCGCTTTTCATTTCTGTCATGTCGGTATTCCAACCGTCTATTTCGGTATATATGGGCTCAACGTCAACTTCTGCAACCTCAAACGGAAATTTTGTCACTTCTTCACCATTGATGCGATAGGCAACGCAGGCTTTTATTTTATCGAATGTATCTAAAACATCGCTTTTCATCATGATCAGTTTGGTTACGCCATTTATCATGATGGCATAACGTAAAGCAACCAGGTCTATCCATCCGCAACGACGTTTACGACCGGTTACGGAGCCGTATTCGTGGCCACGTTCGCATATTTCTTCACCGGTATTATCATGTAGTTCGGTTGGAAATGGACCGCTACCTACACGTGTGCAGTAAGCTTTGAATATGCCGTATACATCGCCGATATTGCGCGGAGCGATGCCCAGACCGGAGCAGCATCCGGCACAAATTGTACTGGATGATGTCACGAACGGGTATGAACCAAAATCAATATCCAGCATAGTGCCTTGCGCTCCTTCTGCCAATACGGATTTGTCATTCTGGAGAAATTCATTGACTACATGTTCACTGTCGATGAAACTGAATTTTTTCAGATATTCCAGCGCTTTGAACCACTCTCTTTCCAATTCGGCTATATTGTAACCATAATTCATCGCCCTCAACATATTTTCGTGGCGTAATTTTGCTGCTGCATATTTTTTATCAAAATCGTGGAGCAGGTCTCCTACACGAAGTCCATTGCGACTGATTTTGTCCGTATATGCAGGCCCTATGCCTTTTCCCGTAGTGCCGATTTTTCCCGTTCCTTTTGCGGATTCGTTCGCTGCGTCAAGTATGCGGTGTGTGGGCATGATAAGATGTGCTTTCTTCGATATATAAAGTTGATTCATGATATCGTATCCGGATTCGGCAAGGCTGACTGCTTCTTCTTTGAAGAGGATCGGGTCAAGAACAACCCCGTTGCCGATCACATTGACTTTTCCTCCTTGGAATATTCCTGAAGGGATAGACCGGAGAATATATTTTTTACCTTCGAATTCAAGTGTATGTCCGGCATTCGGCCCTCCCTGAAAACGTGTTACCACATCATATCTGGGTGTCAGAACGTCAACGACTTTGCCTTTTCCTTCATCACCCCATTGTAATCCTAATAAAACATCGACTTTCTTCATTATTTTAATATTTTGTTTTTTTTGTTTGTACCTTTTCCTGTGCCTTCCGGAATTTACATTTTGAACAAATACCATAAAAATATAGCGAATAATATTCCGGTGTAAATTTAGGTATTTTATAGTCTGTAAAAAGAACGTTCACCTTATCAATTTTTATCTTACGTACTGTACCACAATGCGTACATATCACATGATTATGTTGTTCGGCAATGTATTTGAGTTCGTATTGTACAATGGCGCTGGTAAACTGATGGCGCACGACAATATTTGCGTCAAGTAACAATTCCATTGTATTATAAACAGAAGCGCGGCTTACATGAAAATTTGTATTTTCCAATTGTTGCCAGATCATTTCAAGTGTAAACGGATCTTTTGTCTGGCATACTGTTGTGAATATAGCATCACGCTCAGCCGTATTTCTGAGCTTTTTGTTTTTCAGGTAATCGGAAAACGATTTTTGCAATGTATCAGCATTGTTATATGTTGAGTCCATTTTTGTTAATAAATAGATTAAAAACCACCGAACAAAGATACTCTTTTTTTTGAGATATCAATTGTATGTCGGTAAAAAAGAGTATTTTTTGCTGTACCGGAGCATTTGTTCTGCATATCCTTCTGTATACTCAAGGGCAATATCCGTGATCTCTCCATTTTCATTTTTAATCGTTTTCATAATGGGGTTAACAAAGCCCTTATACGGAGCGAGATTCAAGCGTGCATAACGCATCAGGACTTCGTCGTGTAAAGTTCGGTTTACTTTGACTCCATAATTTTCCACAAGTAACTTACAGGCATCAAAATCGCCTTCGCTTTTGATGCGTTGGACTTCAGACAGCAATTCTCCGAACAGTGTACGAAGTTTTTCATAATCGTTGATGACGACATAGGTTTTGTCTTCACGTTTTTCAAACGAGATAACATTGTCCGCTTTTCCTTTTTCATAAACCCATCCGGCAATAAGCTGACGGTTGCGCATGTGTGCCTCTTCTATATTTTTGCCCGGTTGTATACGTACTAACTGCGTTATAAGGCCGTTCATCATAAATTTGTAATACTCGGATTTATACGCGTCCGCGTCATTCAGTAATCCCAGTTCAATCAGTTTTTTATCCGCCAGGTAATATAAAGCAAAAAGGTCGGCGCGCGCTTCTTCGAGTGTGGAACTGTACGCTCCGAGTCCGTCGGGATCGACACCGGGAAGTATGATGCCGGAGCCATGTCCCAGACATTCGTGAAGATCCGTATGGAGATTATCGGTGGTAAACCCGTATTTTTTCATAAGTTCCCGTTCGGTGTCACTCCACACAAACTCTTCGCTGAATCCGCTTCCCTGCGATGCTTTATCATAGGCTTCCGTTATGTTTTCAATGGTTACGGATTTTGAGCCGTACTGTTCCCGGATCCAGTTTGAATTGGGAAGGTTGATACCAATCGGTGTCGCAGGATAGCAGTCGCCTCCGAGCATTGTAACAGTAATTACTTTGGCACTGACACCCTTTACTTCTTTCTTTTTGAAGCGCGGATCTGTCGGGGAGTTTTCTTCAAACCATAAAGCGTTATCGCTGATTATTTTAGTCCGTTTGGTTGCTTTCTTGTTGATGAAGTTGACGGTAGCTTCCCAGCTGGCTTTCATGCCGAGCGGATCACCGTATGTTTCCGTAAAACCATTGACGAAATCAATATCGGAATGAACATCCTGTACCCATAATATAGCATAAGCATCAAAAGTTTTCAGGTCACCGGTATTGTAGTATTCGATGAGTTTTTCAATAACGGCTTTCTGGACTTCATTTTCTGCGAAATAAACGGCTTTTTCAAGTTCGCCGACAATTTTTTCGATTGCTTCCGTATAAAGTCCTCCGACTTTCCAGACCTTTTCTTTTAATTGTCCGTTTTCTTTCGAGAGTCGGCTGTTAAGTCCGAGAGATATAGGGGTTTTGTCGCCCGGTTTTTTCATTTTTGCATAAAAATCCACTGCTTCTTTTTGTGTTATGCCACCCTCGTAGTAATTATTGGCCGAAGCCCGAAGGATGTCTTTATCACCACTTTGTACCGTACGTTTCGGCATTACGTTGTGATCGAAGATCGCCGGTATGATTCCTTCCAGCCATTGTTCTTTCGATTGCCCTTTGCGAAAAGGGAGGTGTGATTGGTCTATCTGTCCGATACATGCAGTGAAAAAATCTTTTGTAAAACCCGGTTCGAACTTATCTTCAGCATAGTGGTGATGAATGCCGTTGGCAAACCATACACATTTAAGGTATGTCTCCAGCGCTTTGAACTGTTGATCGTCACGGTCGCCCTGATATTCCAGGTAGATAGCTTCCAATGTGCGGCGGATGGCGAGATTGTAGCGGTTATTCTGGTCGAACAGGATATCACGCCCCATAAGAGCCGCTTCCGAAAGATGGTATAGCAATTGTTTTTGCCGGAGCGTTAATGTTTCAAATTCCGGAACTTCGTAACGTAGAACTTCTATATCCGCGAAACGGTCAACCGTGTAGTTTGTTTTTTCAGTACTTACCGTTGCATTTTCATTTGATTCCTTATTGCTGTTATTGGCACAAGATGTAATCATTAATGCTGTCATAGTTGATAAAATTATCTTCTTCATGCTTTGTTGAAAATTTTCAGAACATGCAAAGTTAATAATAATTTGTGATAATCGTGTGAGGCTTAACTGTTTTTTGTCGCCCTGCTTTTGTCATGTGGATAATTTTCAATACTTTTGTGCGCTATGATTTGATATCTGTTATCCGGTGGTAACAACTATATAATAAGGAATCGTAATAATATAATGGAAATAGCAGCATTAGTATCCGGGGGAGTCGATAGTTCGGTTGTGGTGCATCTTTTAAAAGAGGCGGGCTATGATCCGACTATTTTTTATATCCGTATAGGTATGGAAGATAAGGATGGGTATATTGATTGTCCTTCCGAAGAAGATATTGAAATGACTACTTTTATTGCTAAGAAATACGGATGCAGAATGGAGATTGTGTCATTACACGAAGAATATTGGGAAAAGGTGGTTAGTTATACAATTGAATCCGTAAAACGGGGACTGACTCCCAATCCTGATATGATGTGTAACCGGTATATTAAATTTGGTTGTTTCGAAGATAAATGGGGTAAGGATTTTGATAAAATAGCCACAGGTCATTATGCAACCACAACGGAATTTAACGGAAAAACGTGGTTGTCTACTGCAAAAGACCCGGTAAAGGATCAGACTGATTTTCTGGCGCAAATCACTAATCTTCAAATTTCCAAGTTGATGTTTCCGATTGGCCATCTGATGAAAGATGAAGTACGCGTAATTGCGGCAGAACAGAAATTGCCCAGTGCGAAACGTAAGGACAGTCAAGGTATTTGTTTTCTCGGGAAGATCAATTATAATGACTTTATAGAGCGGTATCTGGGTTGTCATGAAGGCAAAATTGTTGAGTTGGAGACCGGAAAGGTACTCGGCAGGCATAACGGATACTGGTTTCATACAATCGGACAACGAAAAGGTCTTGGTTTGAGTGGAGGACCGTGGTTTGTCATTCAGAAAGACATTAAAAAGAATATAGTATATGTGTCTAATGGATATGATCCGGAAACACAATATGGGAAAACAATAAACCTGCAAGGGTTTCATTTTATTTCTGAAGATATCTGGGGGGTGTTTGATGACACAAAGGAAGTGACTTTTAAGATACGCCATACACCGGAGTTTACGCATGGATATATTCGTCGTACAGGCGATATGTACACCATATTAAGCGATGAGAAAATTCAGGGCATCGCGCCGGGACAGTTTGCCGTTGTTTATGATCAGGATCATCACTTGTGTTATGGAAGTGGTATGATCATATAAAGATCTGTAGAAGTTTGTTCCGATAAGATGATATATAAAATAAATTAAACAATTTGTAATAAGAAGTATGTGTGGAATAGTTGCTTATGTCGGGGAACGTACGGCATATCCGATTTTGATTAAAGGGCTACAGCGTCTTGAGTATCGTGGGTATGATTCTGCAGGAATTGCGTTATTTAACAGCGATACAAATATTTACAAATGTAGAGGGAAAGTCAAAGATCTGCAAAAGATAACCAAAGATAAGGAAATTTCAGGTTCGGTAGGAATAGGGCATACACGTTGGGCGACACATGGCGAGCCCAATGATGTTAATGCGCATCCCCACCGGTCGATGAACGGGAAATTTTATATAGTTCACAACGGCATAATTGAAAACTATGCGCATTTGAAAGGAGAATTAAAAAAGCGCGGATATATTTTTGAAAGCGAAACCGATACGGAAACGCTGGTTAATTTTATAGAAAATGTATATCTGGAACAAAAAGTAAGTGCGGAATTGGCCGTTAGGCTGGCATTGACAAAAGTTGTCGGTGCATACGGACTGGTTATTGCATGTGAAGATGAACCCGGAAAGCTTATTGCTGCGAGAAAAGGAAGTCCGCTTGTTATAGGGGTGGGGGAAGGTGAATATTTTCTTGCTTCGGATACAATGCCTATTGTTGAATATACCGATCGTGTGCTCTATCTGAATGATGAGGAAATTGCCGTTATCTCGGCTGACGGATTGGATGTTAAAGATTTGTATAACGATACGAAAACTCCGGAAGTGAAAACGATCAGTCTGAGTATTGATAATATAAGCAAAGGAGAATTTGAGCATTATATGCATAAAGAGATTCATGAGCAATCCAATTCGATTACCGATACGTTCCGTGGACGAATATCAATGGATCAGAGCAAAATATTTTTGGGAGGAATTCTTGATATGATGCCCCGGTTGTTAGAATCAAAACGTATTGTTATTGTAGCGTGTGGAACATCCTGGCATGCCGCCCTGGTCGGAGAGTATCTGTTCGAAGAATATGCCCGTATACCGGTTGAAGTTGAATATGCTTCCGAGTTTCGTTACCGCAATCCTATAATAAATAAGGACGATCTGGTGATTGCTATTTCCCAAAGCGGAGAGACGGCGGATACCTTGGCTGCTGTTCGTCTGGCTAAAGATACGGGAGCGAAGATCTTGGGAATTTGTAATGTTGCCGGTTCATCGCTTTCGAGAGAGACTGATGCCGGTGTATATACACATGCGGGGATAGAAATCGGGGTGGCAAGTACAAAAGCGTTTACCTCACAGATTACCGTATTGATAATGATTGCGTTTCTGCTGGGGTATAAACGAAACAAATTGCCGGGCCACAAGTATCAGGAACTGATCCGGGGACTTATTCAGGTGCCGGATATGATTGCTGAGATTCTTCGGGAAGAAGACCGGATAAAAAGTATAGCATTGAATTATAAAGACGCGTCTGATGCTCTTTATCTTGGGCGGGGAATACTTTTTCCTGTGGCGTTGGAAGGGGCGTTAAAGCTGAAAGAGATTTCTTATATTCACGCCGAAGGATATCCTGCCGCTGAAATGAAACACGGTCCGATTGCGTTAATCGATGAAGCTATGCCTGTATTTGTAATCGCTCTTAACGATAAGTTATACGACAAGATGATCAGTAATATTCAGGAAGTGAAGGCGCGTAAAGGCAAAGTTATTGCTGTTGCTACGAAAGGAAATAAAGAAATATTCAAGCTGGCAGATCATGTGATTGAAATTCCTGAATGCCATGAGGCATTATCACCTTTACTGACGATAATTCCCTTTCAGTTATTATCATATCATATTGCCGCAATGCGTGGTTGTAATGTCGATCAACCCAGAAACCTGGCAAAATCTGTGACTGTAGAATAATATTTCTTGCTGTCTCTTGTTCCCGTTTTATTTTATTGTATAGAGTGAACTGATCGATTCATCATTACATACACGTCTGATAGCTTCGGCAAACATATCCGCGACAGACAGCACCGTAACTTTTTCGCTTTTTTTCGTATAAGGAATTGAGTCGGTGAAAATCATTTCTTTAAGGGCAGACTGGTCAATACGCGTTGTTGCGGGGTCAGACATGACCGCATGACTGACTAATGCCCGTACGGAACGGGCTCCGTTTTCTATCATAAGATCTGACGCTTTCGTGATTGTGCCTGCCGTATCTACTATATCATCAACCAAAAGGACATCTTTGTCGGTGACATCCCCGATGATCCGCATGTCGGCGACTTCATTCGCATGTTGCCGCGTTTTGTGACATATCACCATTGGGATTCCGAGATATTTCGAATAGCTGCTTGCACGTTTGGTTCCTCCCACATCCGGTGCTGCCATGATCAGATTTTCTAATGGCAACTGTGTCTTGATGTAATCCAGAAATACGGATGAAGCGTACAGGTGGTCCACCGGCACATTGAAAAATCCCTGAATCTGGTCTGCATGTAAATCCATTGTTATCAACCGGTCGATTCCCGCAACACTTAGTATGTCTGCTATGAGTTTGGCGCCGATGGATACACGCGGTTTGTCTTTACGATCCTGACGCGCCCAGCCGAAGTAGGGGATGACTGCAATTATTGAATGTGCCGAAGCTCGCTTGGCTGCGTCAATCATTAATAATAGCTCCATCAGGTTGTCGGAGTTCGGGAAAGTTGATTGTACAAGAAAAACATCTCTTCCGCGTATGGATTCTTCATACGAAATGGAGAATTCACCGTCGGCAAAATATTGTATATTCATTTGTCCGAGCGGACAACCGAGACTGTTACAGATTTTTTCTGCCAGATAGCGGGTTTTTGTACCCGAGAAAATTAAAAAGGGAGTATGTGCGCTCATTGAAAGTTATTTTGAATTGTCCGGCAAAAGTACAAAACATATCGGAATATATAAATCCAATGGAAGAAAATTTATTAACCGGTAATGGTGATCGTACTTAATAATTGAATTTTAGTATTTTAGCTGATTGTGCAGATATCGTTTCCTCGAATGGACAGGTATGTGTCAGCGAGCAAATGTATTCTTCTCCCGAAAGAAGTTCTTTTACTGTGGATACGGTGTTATCAGGTATCTGCAGTACGTCAAATGCATTTTTCGGGATTTTTATACGAAAATGATGTTCCCGGTTATCGAAATTAATAAATACGATGATCAACTCATTTTCATATTTGCGGAGATAAGACATCATTTGTTCCGCAGGGAAATACGGGTTGTTTCTATTACAATATGCGAGGCCGTAAAAGCCGCCCAGGGAAATAGCTTTTTCATCTCTTGCAATGTTGAGGATGTTTTTGTATAATTCTCTCAGCTTACATTGCTCTTTACTCAGGAGTCTGCCGTCAAAAAGACCGTTATTAGCCCATCTGCGTATGCTGTCCATGCTCCAGTAATCAAATATGGAAGTTCTTCCGTCTTTGCCGCTGAATCCTTCTTCATCCATTCCTTTTTCACCTAATTCCTGTCCGTTATAAATCATTAACGGATTAATGTCGAATGTTGCCATAAAGGCCAATCCGGGGACTCCCGCCTGCGCATTGCCTGCGAAAAAGTCGGAAGCAATTCGTTGTTCGTCATGATTTTCAAGAAAGAACAGGATGTGTTCCTTGATATCTTCATAAGTCTGCCAGTATCGGGTAATACGGGTAGTCGGTAATTTCCGGCATATGATGTCGCGTAAAATATCGTATGCCTCGACCTTGTCATATAAATAGTCAAAATGCCCTATCTGGATATATTCTTTATATAGGGCCGGGTTGTATATTTCGGCAATAAAGCTGACATTTTTGCGGCTTTTTACACGTGGAATCACCCAACCCCAGAATTCTACCGGAACCATCTCCGCCATGTCGCAACGGAAACCATCGACATCTTTCTCCAGCCAGAACAGGAGGATGTCAAGCATTTTATTCCATGTATCCGGAATGGGAGAAAAATGCTCGGAACCTCCGTTGAGATAATTTACTCCGTAGTTTAATTTGATGGTTTCATACCAGTCGTTAACTCCCGGACTGGCGGTAAAGCAGTCGTTGCCTGTTACTTTTGCGGGAAATTCGCTGTATTCGAAATCCTCTTCCTGCGCTCTGAAATGGAGTTCCAGGTGTTGTCCGGGTAAATAGTAAAAATTGTTCGAAGGAGAAAAAGCCAGTTCCGTATGGTCATGTTGTCCGAGATCGTCAATATATGTCGGTTTCATGACTGAATGATACGCTCGTGACACATGATTGGGTATAAAATCAATGATTACTTTCATTCCGGCGTCGTGGGTGCGTTCGATAAGCTCTTCAAATTCGGCCATCCTGTTTGGTATATTTTCAGCCAGATCGGGATCTACATCATAATAATCTTTTATAGCATATGGAGATCCGGCTTCTCCTTTTACTACGGCGTGATGATCTTTCGGAATACCATATGCCGTATAATCGGTGCATGTAGCATGGGCTATCACGCCGGTGTACCATATGTGTGTTACGCCCAGATCCCTGATGTTATCCAGGGCTTTTTTCGTATAGGAATTGAATTTTCCGCACCCGTTTTTCTCGATATTGCCGTTTTTAACGGGATTTTTAGTATAATTGCCAAATAATCTGGGGAAAGTTTGGTATATTATATGTTTGTTTGTTTTCATATTTAGTTGTATATTAATGTTTTACTTGCTGGTCTTGGACGAGTAATTTTTTATAAGTGTAGCAATAGGCTTGTTCTTCAGAAATTCTTCAAATGCATATTCTGCCGCTTCATACCCGATTCGCACAATCATGTCTATATTTTTCAGGTCAAAAGTTTTATATCTACCAAGTTCGTTTGCTTCGATCAGAATATCACACAATTCACGTTCTTTTTCCGTGTTGGCTTTGAATAAATAATGATAGGAACGTTCGGCGATTCCTATAATAGTTTTGTTGTATTTATCGGGAATCATAGAGCCTACGTCTGAACCGATAATGGCTTCGCATTCATTACGTATAATGGAAACCGGAAAGTTGTGGAATATGCCTCCATCCACATAGTGGATGCCATTTATAATGACAGGATTAAAGAGTATAGGCATGCTGCATGATGCTGTTATTGCTTCGGAGATGGGCCCTTTGGAAAAAGCATGCGCTTTTCCGTGGTCAAGATCCGTAGCCATTACAATGACCGGTATTTCAAGATCTTCGAAGTTTTTAGAATGTATTACTTTTTTAAAGTATTTGTTAAACTTGCTGCTGTCGAATATTCCCATTTTAGGTATTTGCATGGATGTGAATTCGGAAAATTCACGCCCGGCAAACAGCGAGATTATTTCTTCAGGTTTATATCCGTCTGCATACAATGTACCTATGAGGGCTCCGGCACTGGTTCCGACTATAATATCAGGCCGCAGACCGCATTCTTCAAGCAGTTTTAATATGCCTATATGAGCAAAACCCTTGGAGCCGCCGCCGCTTAGTACAAGTCCGAGTTTATATTTTTTATCTCTTTGTTTAGACATGACATTGACGTTCTATAATCATGTACAAATGTATACTTTATTATTAAAAATAACAATAATTCTTTTCCTTTTCATAAAAAAATAGATGGTATTTCAGTGACGTTTTTTCCTAAATAAATGACTGACTGCTTTGTTTTGCGTTCGGTTTACGCTATCTATTGTAGAAGACAGGCAGCATCTCAGCCATGGCAAAAGAAAGCATGCTTTCTCTTGCCATTGCGTTCGATTTGCACTATCTTTGCGTAAAATTTTGTATTATGACTATTGAACAACACTTATCTGAAGCGGTATCAGTCGCACTTAAAACACTATACGGGACAGATACTCCCGCAGAGCAAATATCATTGCAAAAGACGAAAAAGGAATTTCAGGGGCATCTGACGCTTGTTGTTTTTCCGTTTTTGCGGGCATCGAAAAAGTCTCCTGAACAAACAGCGCAGGAGATAGGCGAATATCTCTGTATAAATAGCTCGGATATTGTTGCGGGCTTTAATGTTATAAAAGGATTTCTGAATATAACAGTAGGAGGAGTCTGTTGGGTCGAAGCTCTTGCTGAAATAGATGCTCAACCGGAATTCGGACATGTTGGAGCAACGGATGAATCACAGTTGGTAATGATCGAATATTCATCTCCTAATACGAATAAACCTCTTCATCTGGGACATATACGGAATAACCTGCTCGGATACAGCTTGTCGGAAATAATGAAGGCAAACGGGTGTAGAGTTGTTAAAACAAATATAGTCAATGATCGCGGTATTCATATCTGTAAATCAATGCTGGCCTGGCAGAAATGGGGAAATGGTGTAACGCCGGAATCCTCGGGAAAGAAAGGAGATCATCTGGTGGGTGATTTTTATGTGCTTTTTGATCAGCACTATAAAGAGGAACTTAAAAAAATGCAAGCCGGCGGAATGAGTGAAAAAGAAGCTGAATCAGCGTCAGGTTTGATGGGGGAAGCCCGTGAATTGCTTCGTCGGTGGGAAGCCGGAGATGAAGCTGTAAGGGCGTTGTGGAGTATGATGAATGGTTGGGTTTATTCCGGATTTGAAGAAACCTACAAACGTTTAGGGGTTGATTTTGATAAAATATATTATGAATCGGAAACTTATCTTGAGGGTAAGGAAACCGTGTTGGAAGGACTTGAAAAAGGGGTGTTCTACCGTCGCGAAGATGGTTCCGTATGGGCGGATCTTACGGCAGACGGATTGGATGAAAAGCTTTTGTTGCGTTCCGACGGAACGTCCGTATATATGACACAAGATATCGGAACTGCCAAGCTTCGTTTCGATGATTATTCGATCAATAAAATGATTTATGTTGTCGGAAATGAGCAGAATTATCATTTTCAGGTGCTTTCGATTTTATTGGACAAGTTAGGGTTTGAATTTGGAAAAGGCCTCGTTCATTTTTCTTACGGGATGGTGGAATTGCCTGAAGGTAAGATGAAAAGCCGTGAAGGAACAGTCGTGGATGCCGATGATTTGATGGATGAGATGATTTCTACGGCCCGTGACATCTCGAACGAACTTGGAAAGTTGGATGGTTTGACAACTGAGGAAGCAGATCATATTATACGGGTTATCGGGCTTGGCTCATTAAAATATTTTATGCTGAAAGTCGATCCGCGTAAAAATATGACTTTTAATCCGAAAGAATCGATTGATTTCAATGGAAATACAGGTTCTTTTATTCAATATACATATGCGCGTATACGTTCCGTATTGCGTAAAGCGGAAGAGCAAGGATTGTCTTTATCCGGAAGTATATCTGTAGATACTCCGGTGACGGAGAAAGAAGAAGCGATCATACAGATGCTGACGGAATATCCGATCATCGTGAAAGAGGCTGGTGATACCTACAGTCCGTCCTGTATTGCGAACTATATTTATGATCTGGTGCGCGAATATAACCAGTTTTATCATGACTATTCAATATTGCGTGAAGAGAACGAAGGTATCAAACAATTACGTTTGGTATTGTCGGAAAACGTTGCAAAAGTAATCTGTTCGGGGATGTCGCTTTTAGGAATAGAAATGCCCGAAAGGATGTAAACCGAATAAAAAAATCAAATGAATACGAATCTTATCAAACTTTTTGTGCTGGCGGTTTTTCTGTCGGCACATAATATCTATGCGCCGGCGCCGGTTGATCATACAGCCAATGATAAAGTTACGGAGTATGACGGCTATTTCTTGTATGGTTCCAATATGGCATGGCGCGGAAACGGTTGGAGTGATGAACAGTTGGCGGAAATTCTGTGTGATACGAACTGTATTTACGGAAGCGCTGCGGTAAACAGCCTTCGTCCGGCACTATATGAGCGTTTTGTCGCGCAATATGGAATCGATTTTCGCAAGCCGACGTTTGATTATTATCAAAGTATCGGGGCAAAAGTGAATACAATCTTCTTATCCGGGCCAAGGAAAGATTATTGGAACCGTCCCTGTCCGCTGACAGCGGCAGAAGCGGCGCTGACTTATGATCTTCCGGCTTCATTTCGGAATTTGTATAAACCGATCTGGATTATGGAAAACGGACAGAAGAAAGTCAATCCGGAAAATTATTATGCACAATACGTTTTTGATGTTGTGACTAATTTTAAGCAATATACCCGTTTCTGGGAAGTTTGGAATGAACCGGATTATACCAGTAAGGGAAACGGGGATAAAACATCCGGCCAGACCGGGAATTGGTGGGATGCCAATCCGGATCCGTGTGAATTACATAATTTACGATCGCCGGTCCAGCATTATAATCGTTTGCTTCGCATCTCTTATGAAGTGATCAAATCGGTTGATCCGGATGCGATTGTATGTACAGGCGGGATCGGTTATGCAAGCTTTCTGGATGCAATACTACGTAATACGGATGAGGATCCTTACGGCGAAATTGTCGAAGGAGAAACACATGACCTGAAAGGCGGTGCATGGTTCGATTATGTGAGTTACCATATTTATCCGATGTACTATACGCGTCAATGGCATGGATATGATGCGGATCATCCTGACGGATTTACCTATTTCCGCCATACGGATAAAGCATTGGAGGCAGCAATGGACCATAAAACAAAACTGGAAGGTGTTTTACAAAAACATGGTTACAACGGAACAACTTATCCGGCAAAAGGATACATCCTTTCGGAAACCAATATTCCGAGTGAGCGCGTGAAAGGAAATGACGTCGGTCATGGGGGCAAAAAATGGTATATAGGCTCGGACGAAGCACAGCGTAATTATGTTACGAAAGTAGCTGTTGCTTGCCAGATGAACAATATCGACGCAATTTATATTTATTGTCCGTATGATAATTATCAGGATTCTGATAATCAGGGAGGAGAATATGATTATATGGGCTTCTTTAAATATCTGCCGGATAAATACGGTGGTGTGGGAATTACACTGAAAGAATCCGGTAAAGCCTGGAATACAATGGTGAGAATGATCTCGGAACGGAAATATGACGCTGCGAAAACGCAGGCATTAGGTTTACCGTCGACATTGAACGGAGGCGCTTTCTATTCGCCTGAAAAGAATGATTTTCTGTATGTTTTGTGGGCAAAAACATTGAAAGACCTGGATGAGTCTGTCAGTGTGGAGTACACATTTCCGGAGTCGATGGATGTTCAGTCGATAGAATATGTCCAATGGGACAGAACAAACCAATCGCTTACCGGCAATCAAATCACACTGACCGGAAGCCCGGTTTTTATTAAAGTTCATGCAGAAGATATAACTGTAAACGAGAACATTGAAAATGAAACGTTCTCCGTTTATCCGAATCCAGTAACCGATGTTTTATATTTATCTGGAATCGTTGCCGGTGAAGCGGTTCAGGTTTTTAC
Organism: Tannerella sp.; assembly: GCA_031285685.1. Taxonomy (GTDB): domain Bacteria; phylum Bacteroidota; class Bacteroidia; order Bacteroidales; family Tannerellaceae; genus Tannerella. Next base: position 7,112 of record JAITVS010000181.1, on the reverse strand, counting down.
GATAACCGGATCCCTGATATATCATACTGTAGCAAAAGACCCGGAAATACAGATTTCTTTTTCCGAATATGAAAAAGGAGTGTATATAATAAGAGCCGGTAACCGATCCGTGAAAGTGGCGAAAAAATAGCTTGTATAGCCGGATTATTTGATATGAATACTAAAGAAAGATATTTCCCGTTATTCTATCAAATGATTATCCTATGATGAGATATATTAAATTTATCTGTTTTTATTTTTTAGCAGCAGTTACTTTTAACGCATGTAATTCGGAAAATGAGTATTCCGACAGGAAGGAATTGCCGATTAAAACGGAGTATCCCGTTTATGTTTTTGAACGTATGCCGAAGTCCGAAGAGCAACAGGCTACATTTCAGAAGGTTAATATTATTAATTCGCAAGAAAGCCTTTTGAATTTATTTGAAATCTGGGAGTTTGAAATTCCTGAAGAGTTACAGCATATTAATTATGAGAAGAATACACTGTTATTAGGATTTAATATTGCTTATAAACATGATTTTTCTATACAACATACCTATTTTCGTTTAGATAGTGAAAGTCATTATTCATGTGACTATATGTATTCACAGTCCTTAATATACGGAAGTTCTGAGGATTCTAATCTTGAAGATTTTAAACTTTATAATTACTATTCAGGAATATTAGTGAATAAAATTCCGGACAATGTTTGTGTTATTTTCGGTGGAACATCAGGGCAATGATCAAAGGTGGACAACTGGTGTTGTATGGGATGCCGGATATGATATCGGATTGTCTGATCAGGTCGCTTTGGGGATTCGGTTATCTTTTAACGGGTGTATTAAGTTCATAGTGGGGAGACCCCCATTGAATAATGTTTGTAGAGAGGTATCGTATGTAAATAGGTCATCTTGATTAAAAATACTGCTATATTTGTCATATCGCGGTAGGGTATTTTGTGCCTTGTGCGGTATATAACAAAAAACAATTCAACGGATGCTGGATAATGATCGTATGAAAACTTTGATGAAGCGGTTTTTAATCATTCTGTGGGCATTGTTGCAAAGCGCATTTTTCGCCTTTTCGCAGGAAGTGCAACTGAACATTGTGGATAAGCCTCTGAATGCTGTACTTAATATGCTTGGCTTGGAAATATCGTTTGATGATCAGGCTTTGTCCGCCTACTACATTTCTGTCTCGAAAACATTTAAAACGCCTGAAGACGCTCTTTTTTATCTGTTGAGCAATAAGCCGTTTAAAATAGAGAAAAAGAATCATGTATACATCATTATCCCGGAGGGAGATGCGATGAGTAAAAGCAATGTTGAAGATGAAAAGCAATTCATTTTTACCGGAATTGTTTCCAATGACGAAACAAAAGAGCCGCTGTGTTATACGACTGTAGCATTGAACGAGATAGAGGTTACGGCGGGTAATGTTCACCATAAAACGGATCGCATCGGTTATCGTATCACTTCCGGTATGGCTGCCGGCACGGCGAATGTAGAAGAGTTATTGGGTAAAATTCCCGGGATATCTTTTGATAGAGTTTCGAATTGCATCAAAGTTGGCCACCACAAAGAAGTCCTATTGCTGGTAGATGGAATACAACAATCGGCAGACTATATAAAAAATCTGTCGCCCCACAGGGTGTCTTTTGTTGAAGTGATTCACGAATCATCCGGTCGTTTTGTCTCCGAAGGCTATGCTGCAATCATTAATGTCATTCTTAAGAAAGATTTTCGGGGATATGATATTTATGCTTCCGGTTTTTCGGCATTCAATATGAGTGGAACGAACGGGAAAGATGGGTTACTCATGGAAAAGCCTGTGATGAAATTATCCTATACCGGAGATAAGTTCAATTTTTATTCCACTTATTCTTATGACGGGCAAAGACGAAATCTGCCTGTATTCAAAGAAATGAAATATAACGGAATCAGATATGAATCCGATGAGGTATCCCGGGATCATCCGAATAATTTATATAACCTTGATAACAATATGTTTACAAGTGGTTTGAATTATCAGTTGGCTACCGGGCATACAATCGGTCTTCTGATAGAATATATGATGGGTAGAACATGTGAAGTACAGTCTTACACAATGCGTCCCGAAAATATAAATAATAAATGGCAACACGCTTTTAAAGGCGTGACGGAGAATGTAATGACCGATCATTCTTTTGTAGGAATGCTGTTTTATCAGGGACAGATAAACGACCGGTTCCGGCTATATAGTGATTTTTCATACAACTATTATTTAAACGATATTCTGAACGGGTACAGGCAAAATGATTGGCAGAAACACGAGGTCGGGTTTAACGAGTATAAGCATCATACATTGTTCAATATCGAAGGGCAATACATGTTCTCTCCCAAAGTATCTGTAAATTTGGGTTATTCCAATACATTGAGGAAATATGCTTCGACAAGTAGTTATGGCAGAGGGTTGTTGGATTACCGGGAGTATCGGAATAAAGCGTTCGCTTATCTGTTGTATAATCCGTATCCTAAAGTACACACTAAATTTGGAATGGCTGTCGAACACGTAAAATCGTACGACAGGAGCATAAAACAAAGCCATGTCAGGGTTTTGCCCTATGTGCAGGCGAATATTAAAGTGAATGAGGCGATCAATATAAATACAAGCTATTCGGTGAACCAATATTATCCCTTACTATATCAGCTTAGTCCGATAAATCTGGTGATTGATACGCTTTTAATGCAAATGGGAAATCCAAGGTTAAATCCGGCGGTCAGTCATACCCTGTCAGCCCGCATTTCTTTTCGGGACAGGCTATCGCTCACGTCCATGTTTAGTTTTATTCATGATAAAATCAGTGAAGAATATGTCGAAATATCGAATAGATGGTTTCGGACTTTCAATCCGGTAGATGCAAGAGAGTATAGTATACAAGCGGCTTATGAGCAGCCTGTCGGAGAATATCTTTATTTCAGGAGTATGATTACGTATTATCTGGGAGAAGTCCTCAAGTCGGAAACCCGAGGCAGACCAAGCGGCTGGCTGATTGATTCGGAACTCAATTATTATCATCCCGATGAATCTTTAGGGATCGGGTTAGGATATCACCGGAATATGAAAAAGCAGGCGCTTAGCCAGGGGTATCAAACGGTTGATCTGGATAATTGGTTGATTACGGCAAACAAAGAGTTCCTGAATAGGCAATTGTCCGTATCATGTTCCTATATACCGCCTATTTCGTTAGGTGTCAGGCCTAACCAGTCGAAAGAATTAGATGTTCCTTCCTATGAGGAAAAAACAAACCTTCATCTGAAATCGTACGAAAACCTGTTGTTACTGAAAGCAAGCTTCCGCTTTGACGGGGGTGGTATTAAGCCGTTAGAGCGACGTTCTTCTATTCGAAAGAATGAGCGCGAAAATAGGACGATAGAGTTTTAATATTTTTATAAAACCATTACGAATCTGCACATATCTTTTTTGTGTAGAAGATAGCTCTTGTTTTTATGTGAACCGATATAATATGTCAAACAAATTAAACTTATTCAAAAATGAGAACGATTCAATTATTGATTTGTCTTTTATGTGTCGCAACATCAGTCATGTCAGCTCAAGAAGCTGATAAATATTACGTTGAGATAGGCAGCGCCATTGGACTGATGTCCTTGAACGATTCGGACGATGAGCTTGTAACAAGGGATTTTGCAGTCTCTTTCGGTTATGACTTCTCTAAACGTTTTACTGCCAAAATTCCGCTAACACTTTCAACCGGGCTTTTTAAAAACGATAAATCCGGTGTTAAATCTTACGAAACAACAGGAACAATCGGCGTAGGCGCCGGATACAATATTGTCGTGAAGCCGTCATACAAATTGCAACTTTCCGGCGAAATCGGAAATACATTATCCGGCGACGATGATAAATGGAATTTTTTCTATTACGATGCCGGCTGTAAATTTTATTTAGGAAAAACAACCGACAGGGTCAATGCAATTGCCGGCCTTGGTGTGAAACAAATGTTCACGGACGAAAAATCCTCAGTCGATTTTGCCGTTCCTTATGTCAGTATCGGCTTTCGGCTGAACAAATTCAAGCGAAAATAGCCAATATGATTTTCTTTCTGGTGTTTCAAATAGCCTGAGGTTGATAAGTCTTCAATCCATATGTCAAAAAAATTGACAAACATGTAAAAGTATTTGACATATAAATATTAGTGAAAGAGTGTATTTTATTGTAGGTCAATTCCTTACGAGTTTGGTATGTTTTTTGTTTTTCTTTAGTATAAAGAAATAGAATAATATGAAAACAATACTTCGCAACTTTCTCAGTGTGTTAAGGCGGTTTAAGATGGCAACCGGATTGAATGTATTAGGCCTTTCGGTTGCTTTCGCTGCCTTTATGGTGATTATGATGCAGTTGGATTATGATTGGAATTTTGATCGCTTCCATAAAGACCATGAGCGAATCTACCGTGTGGATGCTATTAAGGATGCAACCCCTCAAGCTGTTCTTTCGCGTCCGATAGCTGATATTATTAAGGCTTCCTCACCACATATCCAGGCCGGAGCACTATATATTTCTTATATGCCGCCACTTCTTTTTACAATGGAAGAAGATGGAGTACGTAACAGCTATAAAGAAAAATTCGTTCGGGTGGAACCATCTATTACTGAGATTTTTGACTTTGAGATGATCGAAGGATCGGAGAAGGCTTTGGAGCAACCGGAAAATGTATTGTTGTCCGAAAGTATTGCCCGAAAGCTATTCGGCAAGGAATCGGCTGTAGGGAAAGTAATGAGTGTAACAATGGAAATGTTCGATGTGATTGAAAAGAATTATACCATTGGAGGCGTATATAAAGATTTTCCGGGAAATACTGTTCTTCTAAACGGCATTTATATCCCTATACCCAAAGATGAAAACAAAGGTCACTGGGGATCCGAAAAGTATGAACTCTATATTAAAGTTGATAATCCGGCAAATAGCGCTCATTTAATAGCTGACTTTAAAAAGAATTTTAATTTTTCCACTTTGGGGGATAATGCTTGGGTAGGTAGTATAGATTATCGTTTAACGCCTCTTGCGGATATTCATTTTTCTAAAGATGTGATTTACGACCTTACACCTAAAACCAGCCGGCAAACATTGCTTGTTTTATTGGCTATAGCGCTGGTTATTATGGTGATTGCAGCTATAAATTATACTAATTTCAGTACGGCACTTACTCCGATGCGTATAAAAAGTATCAATACGCAGAAAGTATTGGGCGGAGAACAGAGTAAGATACGTTTGACATTGATCATGGAGGCGGCGAGTATTGCTATAGTAGCGTATGGTATGGCACTTTTGTTTGTCTACCTTGCCAACTATACGTTTATAAGTTCTCTGCTTAGTGCGAAACCGATACTGGCGCATTATCCCGGAATTGTAACAGGTACCGGTATCATAGCTTTACTTACAGGTGTCCTGGCAGGACTGTATCCGTCTTATTATATGACATCTTTCCCGCCGGCATTGACTCTGAAAGGGAGTTTTGGTTTGTCTCCGAAAGGCAGACAGTTGAGAAATATTCTGATTAGCGTGCAATATGTAGCTTCGTTTGCCCTGATTATCGGAGCTTCGTTTATGTACTTACAGAACCGTTATATACAAAATGCTCCGTTAGGATATGATAAAGACCTGCTGATAATCACTGATCTGAATCGAAATGTTAATAAAAGCCTCGATGCGTTTACAGACCAATTAAAAACATTCCCCGGTATAGCAGATGTCACGTATGGAGAAGCTTTGCTTGGCAGTATGCAACAGTTCGGGGGATGGGAACGTCATTATAAAGGCGGTAGTATTAAATTTGATCCCCTTCCGGTAAGTTATACGTTCCTGAAAGCGATGGGTATTTCGGTTACGGAAGGAAGAGATTTCAGGGAAGAAGATCTGCGAACCAGGCATGGTGCTTTGATATTTAACGAAAAAGCTCGTCGACAGTACAATCTGCAACTGAATGATAGAGTAGACAGTATGGAGATTGTTGGCTTTATTCCTGACATTAAGTTTGCAACGTTCCATGTAGAAGTAGAACCGATGGCTTTTTATGTGGAGGGGGATGGTCTGATACCGCAATACGCTTATATTAAAGTAAGCGGAGGAACAAATATGCATGCCGCGATGAATTTTGTAAAGAAAACATTGGCAGGTTTTGATTCTACCTATCCGTATCAGGTACGGTTTTATGACGAAGTCTTACATGTCGCGTATGAAAAGGATAGAAACCTGACTTCTCTTATCACCTTATTCAGTCTGGTTGCCATATTTATTTCCATTGTAGGAGTCTTTGGTTTGGTTGTATTCGACAGTGAATATCGAAGGAAAGAGATCGGTATACGAAAGGTGCTGGGTTCTACCGTTTCACAAATACTTGTAATGTTTAATAAGACCTATATTCGTATTCTTGGTATTTGTTTCGTGTTAGCTGCTCCGGTTGCTTACTATGCAATCGTTCGCTGGCTGGAAAACTTCGCCTACAAAACACCTGTTTATTGGTGGGTATTTCTTCTCTCTTTCGTAATAGTCTCTGTCATTACGATACTAACCGTTACGTTTCAAAACTATCGGGCAGCCAATGCCAATCCGGTGGATTCGATAAAAACGGATTAGTTCCGGTTTCATGATGGATGATACATTTTATTTTTCTCAAATAGCCTGAGGTTAGTAAATATTCAACCTCAGGCCATTCATTTAGTTTTATATTTTCGTGATTAGTTTTAAAGTTTTTAAATCATAAATTAATATCATGTTCTTATCGGTTTTGTCGTATTTTCCATTACTGTTTGTGTCATAATAGCCTGAAATGACAATGCTTCCGGTCTTTTTGTTTATTGTCCAGGTCCGTACAAAAAAACGATCTTCTGTCAATTGAGTTTTTTCTTTTCCATCTGTCGATAAAGCAATTATTTGCATAGGATCTTCCCAATCTATGCCTTTCTTCTGATTCAAATCAATGGTTCTGGCTGCAAGAATGATAACGTTAATATCTAATTAATGCGAATCAGTATTTAAAAAATTAGATAAATGAATGCGATGGCGATTTTTCCCATCGTATGTACCAGAAGCCCAGGTGTAGACCTGACCTTCATCGCTCTTTGAATATTTGT
>JAITVS010000068.1 GCA_031285685.1 Tannerella sp. | reverse complement strand
GACAAATGTCTGATGATGATATGATTGACCAAATGTTTGAACGACATTGTCGAAGGCAAAAAGATATCAATTATGCGTTTGATAAACAAGAAAATGAAATGTGTTAAAGTAGAAATAACAATGTATTAGGCATCCTTGAGGATGATAAAGGTCTGTTATGGATAAGTACAAATTACGGACTCTCCTGCTTTGATCCTGTTAACGGGAGTTTTATCAACTATACGCAGGAAGACGGGTTGATAAACAATCAGTTTTACTGGAATGCGTCCTATAAATCTTCAGAAGGTAAGATGTATTTCGGCGGACTTGGCGGATTAACGGTGCTTGATGGAGCGAAAGGTGAACATGTCAATATTTCTACAAAAGTAACTTTTACCCGTCTGCGTATCAGAAATGAAGAAGTCTATGCAGGGAACAAGGGATTGACAACGGATATCAGTATGGCCGGAGAGTTACAATTGCAAGAACGTGATAATTCGTTTTCACTGGAATTTTCATCACTTGATTATGAATCTCATGCTGCCACAATTTATAGTTACCGCCTGAAAGGGTTTGATGAGAGCTGGACAGATGTTCCTTCTACACGCCGTTTTGCCGGATTTACGAATATCCCTCCCGGAAAGTATACGTTTCAGGTAAGATATGCTGCCGACGGGAATATAAATAATAGTGAAATATCGGAATTAAATATCGTTATAACGCCATACTTTTATAAAACCTGGTGGTTTATATGTCTGATGGTTATGATGACGTGCTGTGTTGTTATTTATCTGTATATGCATCGTTTATATCAACTTCAAAGGCAAAAACAGTTATTGCATCGGAAAGTGGAAGAGCGTACCCGGGAATTAAAAGAACAGAATGAGAAGATAAGGCGTCAGAAGGAGACGTTGGTGGAGATGTCGAAAAAAGTACGGGAACTGACACTGGATAAATTGGCGTTTTTTACAAATATTACGCATGAATTCCGTACGCCTCTTACACTCATTATAGGTCCTATAGAAAGAGCGCTGAGGTTGAGCAATAACCCGCAGGTAATTGAACAGTTAAGTTTTGTAGAACGAAACTCCAGGTATTTGCTTTCACTGATTAATCAATTAATGGATTTTCGTAAAATAGAATCCGGAAAACTGGAGATTGTAAAGACAAAAGGAAACCTTGTGGAATTTATGGATTTATTGCTTGTCTCTTTTGAAGCATTTGCTGCGGAACGCAATATAAATATACGGAAATTTTACCGGATGAGTGATCCGGTTATTCTGTTTGATCCGGATTCTATGCATAAGGTGATATCCAATCTGATGTCGAATGCAATTAAATTTACACCTGACGGGGGAACTGTGACTCTTTATGTTTTTAATAGCTGCGATCGGGAGGATAAAAAGGGGAAATTATACATCTTTGTAAAAGATACGGGTATTGGTATTCCGGAAGAAGACATTCCGAAAATATTCGACCGTTTCTATCAAGCGCGAAATAAGACGTATTTCCCGGTTTACGGACAAAGCGGTACCGGTATAGGATTGTATCTCTGTAAACAAATCGCCATGAGATGCGGAGGCGATATCATGGTACGAAATAATAAGAATGCGGGGAGCACGTTTATTGTTCATTTGCCGGTATCGCGTGAAGATAGCGGGGAAGTACAGAGTCTGATGTCTACCGGACCGGTGTTTTTGCCGGAGATTGAGACCATCCGATCTGCTCCTTCTGATTTTGAGGCCGGAAAGCATACGATTCTTGTTGTGGAAGACAATCGGGATATGCTTGCTTATATATGTTCAATACTGAAAGAACAATATCATGTGATCGGATCGGAAAACGGCTCCGGGGCTTTGATATTCTTGAATAGTCATCATGTTGATTTTATAATCAGTGATTTGATGATGCCTGTAATGGATGGTCTTGAATTATCACGCAAGGTGAAGCAGAATTTTGCGATTTCTCATATTCCGTTTCTTATGTTGACAGCTAAAACGTCGCAGGAAGCTCGTATTGAGAGTTATCGTACAGGAGTGGATGAATATCTCCAGAAGCCTTTTAACGAAGAGTTGTTATTGACACGCATCGGTAATATGCTGGAAAACCGGAAACGGCAACAGCAACGATTTGCATTGAATATGGAGGTTGATGAATTGCAGATCGACGAAGACTCGAATGATAAGAAATTCCTTGATAAAGCGATGACAACAATACGTGATAATTATAAAAATTCGTATTATGAAATAAATGGTTTTATCACAGCGATGGGTGCAAGTAAAAGCGTTATAAATAAAAAAATGCAAAGCCTTACCGGACAGTCTATCGGGCAATTTATACGTAATTATCGTCTGAACATAGCGTATGAAATGATAAAGAAGAACCGGGTTACACGTAATATGAATATATCTGAAATTGCATATGAAGTGGGCTTTAATGATCCGAAGTATTTTACACGTTGTTTTACTAAAAGATATCATGTGACTCCAAGCAGTCTGCTGGAAGAAGATGAAAATCCCAATCTATAATACTGTGTTTTTGTGAAAAAGGCACAGATTAAATTTTATTGTATTTATGTTATAAAAAAATAAAAACATAAAATTGTCTTTTGGATTTTATTTAAGAACCAAATTGGTTGTTTTGCGGCAAATATAGTTAAAAAGACTCCGTAGGGCTCTTTTGTCCACCATCAAAATACAATTGTCCACCTGAATTGATATAGCGTCATCTTACTTTTGTGGTGTATTATCTACACTTTATTTATTAAGTAATGTTTTTGTATCTTAATTATTATGTTTTTGTACCATGAAAATTAAAAAAATGCAATTAATCTTATTGATTGCCGTTACCTCGAACCTTTCTTCTTTACCGGAACTGAAGAAAAACACCGGCCTTTTCCTTTTTCCGGAATGATTGTTTTTAGCTTAATTTTTTTATGTAAAATATGAAAAACTCATTGTCTAATTAAAACTTGTTTATTATGAGAAAAAAACTCCTATTAAGTGACAACGCGGGCAAATTAAAAAAGAATTTGAAACAATTCTTTTTAATCGCTGTTTTGATTTTTTTCGACACAGGCATTTTATTCGCCCAGAACCTAATTGTTAAAGGTACGGTCTATGAAGATTCAAGTAAAGAACCTCTTGTCGGGGTTTCTGTTTCGCAACAGGGAACAACAAATGGTGCGGTAACCGATATGGACGGAAATTTTACCCTGTCGTTACCTGCCGGTAGTGTCCTTGAAGTCAGATACATCGGATATGAAACATATCAGGTAAAAATCGACGGCCAGTCTCCGGTGATTATTTATTTAAAAGAAGATACGCAAGTATTGGATGAGGTGATTGTTGTGGGATACGGTTCCCAGTCTAAAAGAAAAGTGACGACAGCGATCAGCAGTGTTGACTCGGAAGATCTATTACGTTCTTCTTCTACTACCACGGCTGGCGCTCTTACCGGTAAAATGCCGGGTATTTCAACCCGGGCAAAAGATTCGCGTCCCGGCCGGGGAATTAACATTGAAATACGTAATATGGGTAAACCTTTATATGTTATAGATGGTATTCCCTATGGCGGTGAGGCTAATTTTAACTGGTTGGGAAAATCCGGAGTGTCCGGAGAGGATGCGTTTAATGCTTTAAGTCTGGAAGATATAGAAAGTATTTCTGTACTGAAAGATGCTTCCGCTTCTATTTATGGTTTACGTGCTGCAAACGGTGTCGTGTTGGTTACTACTAAAAAAGGACGCCGGGAGGATCATGCCAAGGTAAACGTTAACGGTTATTACGGATGGCAGAACCTGACCCGCTTCCCGAAAATGGCGAATGCCGGTCAGTATGTCAGGGGATTGGTTGAGGCAGCACAGAATGCCGGAAACGATCCGAGCGTGTTGTATTCGAGGGAAGAATTGGCCAAATGGCAGGCAGGTACGGAACCCGGTTATAAGAATTATGATTATTATGACATCATCATGCGTAAGAACGTACCCCAGTACCATATCAATGCGAATGTAACAGGAGGGTCGTCAAAATCAAATTATTATTTATCTCTATCTCACACGGGACAAGAGGCAATGATGGAGGATTTTGATTATGAAAGAACGAATTTTCAGGTGAATCTGGAAGCAAATGTGTTTAAGGGACTTACGATAGGCACTCAGACCAATGCCCGTCTTGAACGGACCCGGGATGTAGGCTTACCCGGAGGTGACGGCTATTTTTCTTCTATCTTATCCCTTTTCAGTAGTATACCTACTCATGGTCCATATGCGAATGATAATCCGGAATACATGAACGCTCTTCCTAATCGTCCTGATTTGAATCCTGCTATATTCAAAAGAGATATTGCCGGCTACAAAGACAATTATACGAAAAACATGAATGTAAACCTGTATGCTGATTATAAGTTTGATTTCGGGCTGTCTGCCAAATTTACCTATTCTTATAATTATACTCATCTTGACTTTGACGGGTTTCAGTATTCATATGATTATTATACGTACGATAGGGCTAATGACCAATATATTCCGGGAGGCGGACAGAGCGCCCGGTGGCGGTTTGAGGAAAAATCGGATGTAGTATCACGTTATTGGCAGTTTCAGTTGAATTATGCAAAAACATTCGGAAATCATAACCTTTCGGCAGTATTTGCTTATGAACGAACCGATTATGATAAATCAAACGCCTGGACCAACACGGCTCCGACTAACAATTATATCCCGTTTAAAACCCTGGCAGAGCTTACCGCTTATGGTGAAGAATGGAAATACCAGGCCCGGTCCGGATATATCGGCCGGTTAAATTATAGTTACAAGGATAAGTATATGTTGGAATTATTGGGCAGGTATGATGCTTCTTATTTGTATGCACCCGGTAAGCGTTGGGGATTCTTTCCCGGAGTATCTGCCGGCTGGCGTATATCCGATGAGTCATTTTTTGAAAATATCAAGAAAACGGTTTCGGATTTGAAACTGAGAGTTTCGGTAGGTCAAACCGGAAGTGAAGCTGATGTCGAGATGTTTGGTTATATGGGAGGATATAATTATAATAGCGGAGGCGCTATATTGGACGGAGAGTCTGTGATTGGCATAAAACCCCGCGGAATGCCTATTACGAATCTGTCCTGGGAAAAGAATACAACTTATAATGCCGGTATAGACGTAAAGTTTTTTGATAATAAGTTGTCATTATCGATGGATGCGTTTACAAAGATCATATCCGGAAGACCGGCCTCCCGCTATGATGTACTTTTACCGACCGAAGTCGGTTATGAACTTCCAAAAGAGAATCTGAACAAGGATGCCTATAGAGGGATGGAAGGGATGATTACGTATACCGATATGATAGGAGAGCTTGGCTATAGTGTTGGTGTGAATATGACTTATTCCCGCTACAGAAGATTAGAAACCTATAAGCCTCGTTTCGGAAATTCATGGAATGAGTACCGCAGTTCTATTGAAGATCGTTGGGGTGGCATTTGGTGGGGTTACCAGGTAATTGGGCAGTTCCAGTCGGAAGAAGAGATTAACAACTATCCGATTGATAATGACGGGCAGAACAACCGGACACAATTACCCGGTGATCTTATTTATAAAGATGTGAATGGCGACGGGGTTATTAATGAATTGGATGAGAGGCCGATCGGTTATCCGGATAATTGGGCTCCTATGCTTAGTTTCGGTGGAAATATCGGATTACAGTGGCGGGATTTTGACTTGAATATGGACTTTGCGGGTGGAGCCATGCAGTCCTGGTTTCAGGATTACGAATTAAGAAACGCATTCCATGCCGGAGGAAATTCTCCCGCATATATATTAGAAGACAGATGGCATCGGGCTGATCCTTATGATCCTAACAGTCAGTGGATTCCCGGTAAATATCCGGCAATCCGGAAAGGAACCAGTGTAAATAATGGGAAAAATAGTGATTTTTGGCAACATGACGTTCGCTATCTGCGTTTGAAAAATCTGGAAATAGGGTATAGCTTGCCTAAAAGTCTGATAAACCGTTTGCATATTAGTCGGATGCGTATATATGTAAGCGCTTCGAATGTGTTCACCATAGATAATATGAAAGAGTATGGTATTGATCCGGAGATTGAAGCGCGTGCCGCTGTGGTTTATCCCCAACAGAGAACTTTCATGCTTGGGTTTAATATGACATTTTAATAAATGAAAGTAAAAAATCATATGAAACGAGCCTTATCAATGTATCGCTGGAGGCGATTTACAAAAGAGCGAGTTCTATATAACTTTAGTGTTAAAAATTAATTTTTGTATATATGAAAAATAAATATTTATATCTATTGATAGCGGCAATTGTTTTGTTTACCGGCTGTAATGAAGACGATTGGCTGCAAAGAGATCCGAAAGACAGAATTACGGATGAACAACTCTGGAATGATCCGAATATGATAATGGGGCTTCTGGCAAATTATTATGACAGAATCGGTAATAAAACAGACAAAGACCCTAAGCTTGAGACGATTTTCAATACGGGCCTGCTTTGTGAATACGATGAAGCAATGTGGTCGGGCCATGTGGATGGTAACGGTCGGAACGATTTTGCTTATAGCAATGCATATGGTCAGTATTGGGATTATGTTTTTATTCGTGATATTAATTTATCCCTTGAAGGTCTGGATGAGTATAGTGTAAAATTGACGGAAGTTCAAAAGAAGCAGTTTAATGCGGAATTGCGTTTTATTCGCGCTTATGTATATTTTGAACTGGTAAAACGCATGGGAGGCGTACCTTTGGTTACGACCCAGTTGATTTATTCCGGTGATGGAGATCCGACTCCTCTGCAGCAACTGCGTGCAAAAGAATCGGAAGTGTATGATTTTATATACAGTGAGATCCAGGAAATAAAAGAAAACTTTACGGCAACAGAAGGTAGCCGGACACGTGCGAATAAATATACGGCATTGGCTTTGCAAAGCCGGGCCATGCTCTATGCCGGCTCTATCGCCCGGTATAACAATCAGATGAGTGCTCCGGTTACGACTCCCGGCGGCGAAGTCGGTATTCCTGCCGACAGGGCAAATGATTATTATCAAAAATCACTGGAGGCATCCAAAGCTATCATTGCAAATCCGGCTTATGAACTTTATAATCCGGTCGGAACGGATAAAGGAGAAAACTTCTACAAATTGTTCATGGATAAAAATGCAAAGGAAATCATTTTTGCAAAAGATTTCGGAACGGGAAAAGTGCATTATTTTACATACGACAACGTGGTGAGGAGCTACCGTACGGATATTGAAGGTTCTTCTATATTAACTCCTTCCTTAAACCTGGTGGAAAGCTATGATTACCTGGACGGCAGTAAAGGTACTTTGAAGGATAAAGATGCTGAAGGTAATTATATTGCTTATGAACATCCCGAAGATATATTTGCGAATAAGGATGCCCGTCTATACGGAACAATCGTATATCCGGGAAGCAAATTCCGCTCTCAGACAGTCGACATGCAGGCCGGAGTTGCAACCTGGGAAGGTGGGGAATATAAATTTAAAGTAGGTGTTTTAGGATCTACATATGAAGAAGACGGAGGAAAATTAACCGGATTTGACGGTCCGAGAAATGATGATCAGTATGTAAGCAATACAGGTTTTTATATCCGGAAATTTGTGAGTGAGACTCCCCAGGACGGAGTTCGTCCGAGCCTGGCATCCAACTGGTGGGTATGGTTCCGTTTGGGAGAAATTTATCTCAATGCGGCAGAGTTAGCCTTTGAATTGGGATTGGCAGAAGCAAGGGATTATGCCAATACAATCCGGGAAAAGCATGGTGGTTTTCCTGCAAATAGTGTTACTGATCTTACGATTGATCTCATTCGGAATGAACGCCGGATCGAATTGGCATTTGAAAATCAGCATCGTTATTTTGATTTGAAGCGCTGGAGAATTGCGGACCAGGTATGGAGCGGACAGGAAGACGATCCGAATGCGATAGTGCGCGGGCTTTATTCTTACAGAGTGTATCGTCCCGGACATCCGGATCATAATAAATATATCTTCGAAAGAATGCGTCCTACCCGCTTTAAACGGGCTCGGTTTTTCCGGCCGGCAAATTATTACTCTGCGATTGAACAGTCAGTATTAGATAATAATCCGAAACTTGTTAAAAATCCATTCCCTTAATTGATAAAAGATATGAAAACACAAATATTATCCTTTTGGGCATTTTTTTG
>JAITVS010000041.1 GCA_031285685.1 Tannerella sp. | reverse complement strand
GACAAATGTCTGATGATGATATGATTGACCAAATGTTTGAACGACATTGTCGAAGGCAAAAAGATATCAATTATGCGTTTGATAAACAAGAAAATGAAATGTGTTAAAGTAGAATTAATATTGTTTGCATATAGAATAAATGATTAAAAGTTATATCTTTTTATTGTATGCTTCTTTCTTTTCAATAGGAGGTACAAACCAGGTACCGTTCAACACCTCCTTTTTGAGTGCGTACATGCGGAAGTTTAATGAAAAGCCTTTGCCTTCAGCTGAAAGTAACCAATCCTCCTGTATTTTATTTAGCAACAACGACAGCGGGTGGGGTATAGCCTTTTACCATCGATTCTTCGGGCCAATAGGCACGTAATAAAAATCCGAATTTGGCAGCAGGAATCGGTAGCCAGTTCGATACTTTGTCGCCTTCAGGTTTTTTATTCTGTAGGTAGATCGTCAATGAGCCATCGGCATTATGTTTCAAGTCTTTATTTTTAGTTCCCAACGAGTAAATCTCTTCGGGGTTTTGATAGAAGAAGTGATGTTGGTCATAAACCGTGAGTGACCAGAAGCCCTTTACAGCGGGTAGCTCTTCTTTTTTGAATGTGATTGTATAGTTAGCCTTACCGTTTAATTCCTTTCCAGTACTATCGAAGTCTTGGTTGTAATAGATTGTTTCAACCGGTTGATTTACAAAAATGTTCGCACGTGCGGTAGCTGTACGGCTTAGGTAATCGGTTCCGAAAGCAGCGCCGTTTTTTGTTGTATTCCAATGGTTTCCTGCAGGAATACCGACATTTTTGAATTGACGGAATGGCTCGATCAATTCTTTTTCAGCATCTATAGCAGCTTTTACCAATGCAGCTTTCAAGTCTTTATTTTTATTGGCTGCTTCTAATACCGAATTGAATGAGGCATACATGGATTCTTCGCCCGGGAGTGCGGGAACTTCTTTTATTACATCCGGTAATTCGTCAAAGAATTTTTCAGGAATAACAAATGCTACTTCCTGTCCGCTTCCACTCTTATTAGTATCGGGGAATGCCGGCGCTTTTGTCCAGTCTGTTGTTTTCATCTTGCCGTCGAATTGTGCCACCGGATACATCATTACCTGGTTTATAAGCGGTTGAATGGCAGTTTTGTCTTCCGGTGTATTATTCATGAAGGCACGTGGAATGACTACAACCATGTTTGTGTTGGAGTGAATTACCTGAGTGATTCCTTGTGGTGTTTCACCTTTCCAGTCGGGACCGACAATCATATAGAATCCACTTTTGCTTCCATACATCGAGCCAAGTCCGCCGATTCCGTCAGTCCGTTGGTTTACCATTTGTACGATCCAAAAACGCTCACCAAAGTCCGGAACCTGCAATACAATAGGACTTTCATTCAGCATTCCAATACCAAAACCGTATACCACATCCTGATTGGGGCAGGCTACATAACGTTCGGCAGGCGTGATATAATCAGCTAACATACACAATTGTCCGACCGGTGCAACAGGAACCGCGCCACCGTTCAACCCGGGTTCAGGAACCTGACGCATCACTAATACACGGTTATGCATATTAACCAATGGCCAACCCCAGAAATACATCTGTTTTCCCATTTGATAAACGTATTCTTCGGGCATCACTGTTCCGGCGACAGGACCGGGTACGGTTATTGCCTGAGGTGCGGGAGTAATCTTCTCTATGTTCTGACTTACAGAAGATTCACATTGTTTTTCTTCTGTGGTAATCGGCTTTTTATTGTTGCATGCTGAAATTAACAGCGAAATTGCAAAAAAATATACTAACTTTTTCATTCTGATCTTTCATTTTTAAATTAATATTTATTTCACTTCTTCGAATTCTCCGACTTTCCATGTTTTATCGAAGAACGAAGGAAGCGGACTGTATAAACGAATTAAAGTGAACCATCCTTTGTTTGGTATGGATTGAATCCAGTTGCCATCCTTCACATTAGTTGGTTTTTTAGGACCGATGTAAATAATAGTAGAACCGTCAGTTTCAGCCACAGCTGCTGGTGTCGGGTAACTTTGGCTACCGGCACGAGGAAACAGTTGTGGTGTTTCAAGCATTGAGCGGGTTTGATTATCATATAGCGTCAGCGACCAGAATTTAGCAGCCGGAATACCTTTTGGCAATATTATTTTATATGTTTTATTTCCATCCAACGGCAAGCCCTTTGAGTCGCAGAAAGCAGCTAAGTATTGTGAACCAATATTTGGCAAACGCATACACATAGCCGGTGTAATACCTGTAGCCGTGTAGAACATGCCGATACGTGCGTTTAACTTACGAGCGCCATCGTTGGGATATTGCTTCACACCATCTTTCGTTACTTCAGGTGGGGGTGTCAAAAATTCGTATCCACCTACAAACAGTGAATTGACCCATTGAGAGCTTGCTCCATAGTATCCGAAATCTTCGCTCGCGCGTGGAGCAAACGAAATCATTCGGCTTGCGGCATTACCGATCGCAGCTGATTCGGTCAATATTTTTTTCATGCGGGCATCAGGAGCAAATGTTTTGCCTTTTACAATACCGATTGCGTAGAGCGCTCCTGCTACTTCAGGATCGAGCGATTCCGCCGATTCAGCTTGTATGGCTTTATCCAACATTTCAAAGAATGAATAATCCGCCGGAGGAATCGTATTCATTACTCGGTCGCTGCCTTCGTGGAATCTTGTTTCGGCTGGTTTTTGCAATTGTCCCAATTTGCTGTCTCCGGCTAAGAATGATGCGATGGTGGTTCCATAGCCGCCTGCTGTGTATGGATATATTTTTAGGGTAGCTTTTACCGCTTTATCTATTTCAGCAATCGGTTGTTCGTCAATAAATGCGCGGCCCAGCACCGAAAAGCGGCTGGTGCGCGAATAACGGATAAAATATCCTTCTTTGGGTAATTGTCCTTTGTATCCTTCGGGTACAATTAAATACTTTCCTCCTATTCCACGGTCGGGTCCCGGCACGCCAAAGTCGCCAACCCAGCGCCACCACATATCATCGAACACACCTAATACGTTCGCCGGGATTTCTACAATCATGGGTCCTTTGCTCAAATCAATAAATGTCCAGAAATAGTATGTATCGGCATTGGCCGTAAGGAAAAGTGACTTGCAATTCATAAGTTTTGAGAATACGAGGACCTCATTGTCATTTACTCCCTGTTCCAAAAAACCATTGCGTATAGCATATTGCGACACGGCGGCATAACCATTAATAAAGGCGTCTACACCACGAATGTAATCCAATTCATCCCATAACGCCTGAGCCGTTTTGTCTGAAGGCATGCCATCTTTAAATTCCAAAACCCCCAAACGGGTTTTATCCGATTTGTCGGGAGTTGAAATGGCTTTCAATGTTTGTGGAGAAATCTGGGCCTGTGTAATCCCGATGGTAATTAATGCTATAAAAGCAAGAATTAATCGTTTTGCTGTCTTCATAAATCTTGATTATTATAAATTTATACTCTTATTCTTTCGATATTATTCTATTTCCTGAATACATGGAAGATCCGCTTGTATTTTGGCAAAAACGAGATTGCGCAAATAGTTTTCCAACTGAAAATATCTCACGGTGACTATTCCATCTATCGCTTTTCTCATTTTTTTCAAATACTTCTTTTCCAATTTGACTAATTTTTCATCATTGTTCAAAATGGAAGCCATTATTTTTTCTGCTGATTCTTCGGTTAATTCTCCATATTTCTGTGCATAATTGGATATATTCTGCAGACGTTCGCGTACTAAAGCTTGTCTTTCGTTTTCGTAAGCTTCATAAATCGGCCAGAATTTTGTGCTTTGTTCCTTGTTCAGGTCCATATAGTCTTTAACGAGTTCTTGCTTTTCTTTTCCGAATATTGATTGAATTAAAGCTACATCCTGTTGAGGAGATTGTGCGAATGCTACTCCGGATGCCATGATAAAGATGGTAATAAATAAATTTTTCATATCTTTTTAGTTTATGTATTAATGACTTTTCCTTTTGTTTATTGACTGTTGTTAAAATTGTGTATTAAATCCGACAAATTCCCGGGCCCGGCGAAATCATTGTAGGTATAGTTCCATACAAGAGGATCTTTCCAATAGGCTGTACGTATCGGAACATCAATTGATTTGCCTCGTAGTCGGGAGATCCGCAAATGTCTCTAATAATGTATTTGTGCAGATTGAATGCTTGGGTGTGCGCCACTGGCTCATTCGCTTTTTTTAGAGCTTCGGTATCTAATGCCCCATTTACGGTTTTAGGTACGTCTCGTACTTTTAAGTTTGTTGCAGCACAGAGCATTAAAAAATCAATAAATACTTGTTTTTTTGATAATTTATTCATCTTGTTTGTGTTTTATATGAAAACATACCGAACATATATAATTTATTATGCACAAAAGTAATAATAATAATTTAATATAAAAAAATATATGTTTATGCTTGCGATAATCTTTTGTTTATAAATGATAATATTTTTTGATGTGGAAATTTTAAAATCAGTAGTATTATTTTTTTTAATGATATATATAATGTAATATTTTTATATATTTGCACTTGTTGTTTATAAGTTGTGAGTGATTTGA
>JAITVS010000036.1 GCA_031285685.1 Tannerella sp. | reverse complement strand
GACAAATGTCTGATGATGATATGATTGACCAAATGTTTGAACGACATTGTCGAAGGCAAAAAGATATCAATTATGCGTTTGATAAACAAGAAAATGAAATGTGTTAAAGTAGAATTAATTTTGAGTCAAAAATACTGGCAATAAGCAGGCGCTTATGAGTTATGAGACGAACCCGCTGTTTTTGTAGACGGAATTGTCGTTTTCTGCGAAGAAGTTATTCCGGCTTGCACTATCTTTAATAAAAAATTGAAGATAGCTTTGTTCGGCAATACAAAAATAAATTTTTGCATTGCTCTCAACTTTCGCTATCTTTGGCGTCGAATAGAAGTGCCTGAAACTATGAAGGAAAAGCAATTGGGGAAAGGTCGGCAAAAGAAGGAGGCGTTGCCGAAAAATGAAGCGAAGCGTGAACATCGCATTGCCTTTATGTTGAATGATACGGAATATAACGCTATCGAACGCTATTTGCGTAAATATAAAATTACGAATAAATCAAATTGGTATCGTACGACCATTCTTGCTCATATATGGAAGATAATGGAAGAAGATTATCCGACTTTGTTTAACGAAAACGAGATGCGGCGATGATCAATCCTTTTTCCGACGAATATTTTATGAAGCAGGCGCTTGCCGAAGCGCGTATCGCTGCGGAGGAAGATGAGGTACCTGTAGGCGCCGTTATTGTATGCGGCAACCGTATAATCGCACGCGCTCATAATCAGACCGAACGCCTGAACGACCCGACTGCACATGCCGAAATGCTTGCTATAACTTCTGCAACGAGTACGATGGGTGCCAAATATCTGACGGATTGCCGTTTGTACGTAACAGTAGAGCCTTGTGTCATGTGTGCCGGAGCTATCGGCTGGTCACAACTTTCTGCCGTTATCTACGGCACACCGGATGAAAAACGCGGCTTTACCAAATATGCCCCCGATGCATTACACCCCAAAACCGAAGTCCGTAGCGGTATTATGGAAGATGAATGCGCCTCCGAAATGAAATCCTTTTTTCAGGATAAGCGTTAGGAGACATCTGTTTTCAACTTAATCCTGAATATAGCATGTTTCCTTAAGACTCTGAATATTTACTGATCCCAATATGACCTTGGCGGGGATTGTTCGGTTGCAAATGTTACGGAACCGTTGTCTTCGAATACGCAGCCGCGCATGGTGGCTCTGATTTGTACCGGGATAGGAGTGTCGTAACCGAAATCTGCAACATCTAATGTGACGTAGCGTTCACCGGAGACTTTCTTTCCATTGATTGTCCATTCGATCATATCATAATCGCAACGGGCATCTAACGTGTATAATGAATCTTTGGCGATGATATCTTTTATGATTTGTTTTTCTGCATTTTGCAGGCGGGCATGCAGACCGTTCGGACGTCCTTCGGGCGTTGTGGTTATTTTGGGATTCGGTAACACATTATAATGGTATCTGACAGGCCAGAACTCTCCAAGATCGGAACCCAGGTATCGTCCGATTTGGGTCGGTTGGTTGTATGCGATGTTTTGCGTCAGTACGCTCCAGCGATAGATTTCATCATTCATCAGTGTATGGAAACGGTAATCGGTTGGAAAACCGGTTACATAGATGCGGATTTCACGGTTATCTTTTGTGCGGACAACCAATTCTTCTCGCCAGTCACCCAGAATATCGGCATGAAGACAGGGGTTTCCTTTTGTTCCGTTATTATACATGATTTCGTATTGACCGGGAATGTGTAATGTATCGACGCCATCTCCGTTCCATTTGGTAATAGCCATATATTGAATCTCTCCTCTTGTGCCTGCCCGGTCAAGTAGTTCCCGGTTCAAATCGCCATCCCACCAAATCGCCATATTTACACTGGGAAGGGTTTCGGTGATGAACAGTCCGTCTGCCGTATAGACACCGCCGGATAAAAGAGTCCATGCTTCTAATCCCCGGAAGCGAGGGTCGATGTCGGCGGTCATTGCACGTCCTACGTCTTCTAACGCCGGAATACCCCAGAGCAACGCTCCGGTTCGGGCATCACGCATTTCCGAGCCGGCCGGCGTAGGTTGAGATTCATGACAAGTCCATACTTCGAGTCCCGGGCGGTCGATGTTTATATCCGTCATATGTATGGCATCACCATGGCCCAATCCTGTATGATAACCCGGTGTACCGTCGTGATCAATCATGATGGCGCCATATGTGATTTCGTCTTTTCCGTCGCCGTCAACATCACCGATACTCAGGTTATGATTGCCCTGGCCTTCATAATCGCGATACCGGCCACCGTCAGCGCTTGTATCGAACCTCCATAAGCGTGATAGTCTATTACCGCGGAAATTCCATGCTTCGATTACGGTCTTGGCGTAGTAACCCCGGCAAATCAGGATGCTGGGACATTTACCGTCAAAATATCCGGCTCCGCCCAGAAAACGGTCTACCCGGTTACCTGTGTTATCCCCGAACTCAAAAGGTTTTCCGCGTTCGATAAAATCGGTCCGGGCTGATTCTTTTCCGGTCATACCGTCAATCACCGAGAGGAACTCGGGACCATGCAGAATTTTTCCGTATGTACGCGATTCCTGATCCCGGTCAACATAGTCCGTAATGCCGTCATTGTTCACATCGCCGATTTTCATTCCGTCGCCAAAAACAGTTCCTTCAGAAGTTCGGACTGCTATTTCAGCCTTGCCGTCGCCATCAAAATCGTATATCATGAATTGTGTATAATGCGCTCCCGGCCGGATATTGGGCCCCAGGTCGACACGCCACATAAATGTGCCGTCGAGTTTATAGGCTTCGAGTAAAGGGCCGGGGGCCGAACCTTTGTGGGAGTTGTCGAAGCCGTTAATCTCCCGTTTAACTACTAATTCGTATTCGCCGTCTCCATCAAGATCACCGACCGAAGCGTCATTTGGTGCGAACATGAAATCAGAATCACCCGGAACTTCGGCTACAGGTATTGAGATCCATGGTTTCTTTGCCTTTTCCGGTGTTAATACATATTTTCCGCCGGGTAAAAATTCTTCCGAACCGGCAATTTTAACGGTATAAGTTTGTGTATTGTTTGTATTTATTTCTTCTTCCCTGAAAAAAGTCGACCGGGTCAAAGGTGCATTGTTTAGTTTAACCGGCAAACCGTTGCCTTCCTGTCTGTAGAGGTCAAATGCTATATCCAGCGGGTCGTTTTCCAGATAGCGCCAACTTATGGAAATAATACCTTCACCATTATGGACAGCGACAAGTCCGCGGCCGAGTTGTTCCTTTTGTACGCCGGAGTAGTTCGGAATTTTTACAGATTGTGTTTTCCCTGAATGTTGTGTTTCGCAAGAGACTATCAGAAGCAGCATGATGACAAGTCCCCAACTGCAAATGTTTTTCATGGTATGTTAATATTACTGATATTTTATTTCAATTTTCATGTTTGTATTATTTTCCGAAACTAACCGGTCGTTTTCAGTTGTTTTGAGCTGAATGTCTTTAAGGATGAAACCATTACTCCATGTTATGTTTCCGGCTCTTTTTGCTTGCACATCTAAATTATATAATTGAAAATTATGTAAGCGTAGCGAATCATTTAATCCGGCAGCTGTAATGAACAGGTCTGCTTCTGTGGCTTTGACATTTGCCAGATAGATGTTCCGGACTTGCGGATATCCTTTCTCCTTGGGTTCAACCGGCGTCAGCATGGTTTTCCAGTGTTCGGGTACCTCCTGGCCTTCGTATTTTTCCGGCAGTTTGGAATAGCTGTAGGCCGGATACCAGTTTATATCAGCAGCAACGATTCTTCTTGCGCTGTCCGATATAACGTCGGTCATATATATATTTTCTACAAAGCCCCCCCGTGTAAGTGCAGACTTGATTAATAAAACCGTAGGTGTCTTGTTTGCCCGCAGGTTATAAGCCAACACATTCCGGATTCCTCCGGACGTTTCACTTCCGCAGGTTATTACTCCGCTGCCTTTGCCTGTGCTGCATCCGCGTACAACAATATTTTCGGTCGGTCTGTTCACACGCAGTCCGTCGGCATCTCTTCCCGCTTTCAGGCAGATATTATCATCATTACAATCAATGGAACAGTTTTCAATCAGAATGGATGAGGACGAATCGATGTCAATGCCGTCTGTGCTGGGGCCGTGTCCCCCGATATTATTATTGACGGTGATCCCGTCGGCCGTACAGTTTTTGGAATAGAGTATTTGCACGCCCCAAAAACCCGTGCGCATGATTGTAAAGCTCTTCAGGGTCGCATTCGTACTATTGGAGATCAATATGCCTCGTACGCGTTTACAGTCATAATCTATAATCCAGCGTAGTCCTTCTTTTTCATATTCTTTGCGCATCTGCCAGTATTTGTTCCAGAAAACCTCACCGCGGCAATCGATGAGTCCTTCACCGGAAATAGCGGCATTATCGGTATCAATGATATTCAGGACTGCCGAAGGCCATACCATCTCAATCCCGGCAACCCGTGTACGGATTTCCGGATAATCCAGGATGTCGGTACTGGCGTATAATGTAACGCCTTTACTGATTTCAAGGTTGACACCTTCTTTTACAAACAACGCTCCGGTAGCATAATCTCCCGGCTTCAGGGTGACTGTTCCTCCTCCGGTTTTGTGGCATTCGTCAATGGCGGTTTGTATTGCCTGTGTACTTAGGATTGTCGTGTCATTTACCGCTCCGAATGTATTTGCATTGACAATGCGTTGGGTAGGGAATGATTTCGCACCGACGCCCTGCACCCATGAAAAGTCAATCGGCTGTTCCGATTCGATCCAGTCGAAAGAAGGAATTTCAGTCGTATCATGTTTTGTCGTGCATCCGGCGAATGTTATAAAGATGCCCATGCAAAAGCAAAATCGTTTGAATAGCAGATTCATACTTTTGTTCATATATTTTGTTGTTAAATACTA
Source organism: Tannerella sp. (assembly GCA_031285685.1). Classification (GTDB taxonomy): domain Bacteria; phylum Bacteroidota; class Bacteroidia; order Bacteroidales; family Tannerellaceae; genus Tannerella. Next base: position 19,086 of record JAITVS010000036.1, on the reverse strand, counting down.
ATAGGTCAGAAAGGAGATTGTGTTTATGGAAAGATTGTTTTTTGGGTAAGTCGGGAAGTATCGCTTCCCGGCGAAAGATGCTGCAATTTGCGGTATCTTTCGCCGGAAAGCATACTTCTTTTATTTTAATATCCTTCGTTTTGCTGATAGAATCCTGGTTTTACATTCATTTGATTCAATGGAATGGGATACAGATAACGTCCGTTTTTTACATTGTTTTTGTCTGTTCCGTCCGGATTGTTGTAACGGTCGAACATACTTGTAATGGCGGATTGCCATTCGTTCCAGCGTACCAGGTCGAACCAGCGTACGCCTTCTCCCATAAGTTCGATGCGGCGTTCGCGTTTGACAAAATTCAAAGCATCTGCCGATGTAGATGCGGTTTCCGGTGAACAACCTGCTCTTTCACGTATTCTGTTTACAATGTTCATTGCTCCGGAAACATCTTTGGAGGCCAGAATTTCGGCATACATCAGAAGGACATCTTCGTAGCGGATGATCGGATAATTAACAGCCCAGTCTTCATCATCGATCATACTGGCTTCCGCATCAATAGACATACCCAGTGCCGCTATCTTTCTTTTTGTCGGCAGATATTTATAAATCATGGTATGGGTAAAAACATCAACTACGCTGCCATCCGGAAGCGTCAACTCTTCGATTTGCTGTGAATATGCAGGATAGTTCGGCTCGGCGTCATATCCGGTGATAATCGAATAACCCACTCCTCTGGCGTCTGTGAGGGTTTCACCGTTTATTTCATAAGTCCGGTCAAATTCGTACATCAGGCTTTTTTCTACCCAAATCGAATTACCGAATATTCTTCTGCTTGTATATGAAGGCGGAAGCGCCGGGCTATAATTGAAGAGAGACGGGTTTCCTGTACCTCCGTTGCGGTACTGGATTGCAAAGATAGAATATTTGTTGAAGTATTCGTCTGTCGGCATCCATTGTTTCCGCCATTCGGTTGCTGTCGGGTGCCCAGAATTTATTGCCGTTACTCTCGGAATAGTTAATTACAGCTTTCAGTTCGGTTTCAGCGAGGCTTAATGCCGAATTATCATTGAGCGGAAATCCGGCCATAGCCATATAGACGCGTGCAAGCATGGCCTGAGCAGCAATCTGGTCGGCGCGTCCGCTTTTGGCAATCGAACTGTTTTTACTGTCCACCATGCTTGTGCTGACGGGCAGTTTTGCTTTAGCTGTCGTCAGGTCGGGCAGGATCATTTTGTCGTAGACTTCCCGTGCTGAGGATTGAGCTACATTTTTTACTTCCGAAGGAGACATCGGCGAATCGATGATCGGAATATTTCCGAATAACCTTACCAATTCAAAATATGCCCATCCCCGGATGAAGTGCATTTCACCCAGAAACTGCTCTTTCATGGCTGTGTTAGTTCCGAAGTCACAACCCGGAATTTTTGCAAGTGCCACATTGGCATCGTAAATCACTTTATACCACCTGTTCCATGCACTATTGATGGTGGCAATTTCATTACCGGCCCGGAATGTCCCTATTTCGCAATAATCTCTGATACCATTTGACAGAGGTTCAATCCAGGTATTGTCCGAACGACATTCCGACATGTATAAATATTCGTCATTAGATATAAACCGGAGTCCTGCATATACGCCGATAATGCCTTGTTCCGATTGGGATGGCGTTTGGTAAAATCCTTCGGAGCTGAGCAGGTCCGCTGGTGGTGTGTCCAGGAAATCATCGCATGAGGTAGTAGCAAACAAAACGACAACTGCCGCTATGATATTTTTTATATTGATTATTTTTTTCATATTACAAAGAATTAAAAAGTTAGAAAGTAATATTTACGCCTACAGTAAAAATGCGGGCTAAAGGATAACCGCTATAGTCGAGTCCCAATGCGCTTTGTCCACCCGGAGAAGAGGCGGAGGCGGTATTTGCCGCTTCAGGTGAATAACCGCTGTAGTAGTTGTCCCATTTGGCCAGATTTTCGATGGATAGATAGATTCTGGCATAAGAAATAAATTTAGGGTCGATCGGAAGTTTATAACCGAAAGTTAGATTTTTAATGCGCAGATAGTCTGATGAATAAAGCCAGCGTGAATCAAGTGTGGTTCCGGTTGTTGAACTCAGGATATAAGGTACGTTGCCGTTGCCCTGTTCTGTTTCCGACCACCAGGCATCTCTCCAATGACCTAATACATTACTGCCCGCACCCATACTCGGGCGGTCGTTTGCACGGCCGAAAACGCCAAAAATCTTACCTCCGGTCTGCGCTGTCAATAATATAGATAAATCAAAATTTTTGTAAGAGAATGTGTTTGTCATACCATATACGAACTTAGGAGTCGGACTTCCTAAAAAATCCCTGTCGTTTTCCTTATCGTATATACCATCATTGTTTACATCGCGGTAACGGATATCGCCGGGAACAATGGTTTTTCCTTCGAATGTAACAGGTGTACCACCGTGGGCGGCACTGTAGTCATCGATTTCCTTTTGTGTTTTCCATACACCGATCGCATCGTACATGTAGAATGTATTAATCGGTTTTCCAACCATCAAAACGTTGGAAGGGTTGTTACCATCAAAACCGGAATAAATCGGTGTATCGTCAACACCCAGTGATTTTACTTCATTCTTATTGTATGAAATATTAAGGGATGTATTCCATTTGAACTGTCCGGTTAGATTAGCTGTATTCAACTCTACCTCAAATCCCTGGTTATGGATTTCCCCTAAATTATCCCACACAGTGGTAAATCCGGAGGCGCCCATTGACGGTACCTGGTATAACAGATCTTTGGTTGTTTTGGTATACCAGTCTAATGACAACTGGACCCTGTTTTTCAGGAAGCCGAAGTCGATCGCCACATCCGTACTATGTGTCTTTTCCCATCCGAGGTCCGTATTTCCTAACGAATTGGCATTGTATCCCGCGCTGCCGCCATAAGTTACGGCTGTCAGGGAAGGGTAGGCAGCTGTATTGCTGATTGAGTTATTACCGGTTACACCGTAACTTGCTCTTAATTTTAATAAATTTAACCATTGGAGATTAAAGTCTTTGAAGAACTGTTCATTGGAGACCAACCAACCTCCGGAGATAGCAGGGAACACACCCCATTTATTGTTCGCTCCGAATACGGAGCCACCGTCGTAACGCAAGCTACCGGAGATTATGTAGCGTTCATCATAGTTATAGTTTAAACGTCCGAATACCGAAGCCAGTTTATTCGGAGTCTGCTGGGTCACTTTGTCGGTACCGACTGCAACCTTTGAACCGTCAAATGAATAAACGATCGCGTCGTTCGGGAATGGCTTGTTGAATGTCTGGTCAGTTTTGAACCCGATATTGGTTTCTTCGCTTGATGTTCCGACCATTGCACCGACTGTATGTTTTCCGAAGGTACGGTCATAATTTACCAATGCCTGTATAAGCGTACTCCAAATGCGTTCCGTGTTATGCCCACCGGAAGAGTTGGCCCCTTCTCCCTATGTCCATGTACTTCCCGTACTGGAGTATGTGTAAGTCGCGCCATCCAGATCGAAATAGTTGGCCGATGCCGATAATTCGACGCGAAGCCCTTCGAGCGGTGTTACACGTAAAAATGCGTTTCCGATAAGGCGTACCGTTTCGTCTTCACGGATATTTTTCTTCATAAAATAAGTAGGACTGGCAGCACTACCTGCCCAGAGATAGCGATCGTTCGGTTCCACATTTGTCATATATCCTACTCCGGGTTCGGAAACCGGCAGTGAAACCAATACCAAATGTGAGCGGCTGTCCTTACCGTTCGCTCTTCCCACACCTTCACTTTTGGTGTAGGTCGGCGCGATAGAAAGTCCTGCGGAAACGTATTTATTGATTTTAGATTCAATATTGGCGCGGAAGGCTGCTCTTTCATAAGAGGTTCCGGTAGCAAGTCCTTCCTGGTTCAGATAGCCTCCGGAAAACAGATATTTTGTGTTTTCACTACCTCCCGAAACGCTCAAATTGTATTCCTGAATAGCAGCGTCTTTGTAGAATTCATCCTGCCAGTCCAGCAAGCTTAATCCTTGCGAATTCGGAGTGTAGGTGTGTGTTGATTTCATTTCGTCACTCATATAATTGAACCAACGTTCATCTAATATATAGTTATAGTTGGCGGCAGTAAGGCCTAACTTGGAGAGGCGGTCCGCATTGGAGTCGCTGATACTGGCATTTACACCTTTGGATTTAGCTTGGGCAAGATAGCTTGCGTCATTAAACTTTATCCTGAACTCCATCCATTCCACAGCGCTCAACAAATCTATTTTCTTTTCAAGTGTCTGGATACCGTAGCTGGCATTGAATGAAATCAGAGGCTTGCCGCTTTTTCCTTTTTTCGTAGAAACAATCACGACCCCGTTTGATCCTCTGGAACCATAGATTGCGGAAGATACCGCATCTTTCAGCACTTCAATCGATTCGATGTCGGCAGGATTGATACCGGTCAATGTAGAGATGGGTACTCCGTCTACAACATACAATGGGTCTGAACTGGCGTTTACGGAAGCCGCTCCACGCACACGTATCTGCATATCCGCACCCGGCTCACCGGTGGTCGTACGAACGGTAACACCGGCCAATTGTCCCTGTAGCGCTGTTTCTGCACGTGCCAGCGGACGGTTTTCAATCGCTTTCGCGTCCATTTTGGAGATAGCTGATGTGACTGAGTTTTTCTTCATCGAACCGTAACCGATGACTACGACTTCTTCCAACTGCTGTTCGTCTTCAGACAACGTAATATTGAAACTACTCTGTCCTCGTACGCTGACTGTTTGTGGTACATAACCAATATAACTGATCTTCAGCATAGCATTCTCGGCTACATTCGACAAGGTGAATTTTCCTTCCATGTTTGTAATATCCCCATTTGTAGTCCCGTCAACGACAACACTTGCTCCGCCGATTGGTTCGCCGAAATTATCAACGACCACTCCGGAAATACTTTTGACCTGAGCAGATAAAGCAGATACTGTTATTAAAAATAAGGTAGAGAATAACAGTTTGGATAACTTTTCTTTAAGAAAAATTGTCCGGTGTTTCATTTGCATGTTTTCCCGTTTCATTTGCATATTTTCCATAGATTTTATAGATTAATAAATAATAATTAATGTTTTTTTTCAAAATTATTGTACAAAAGTATTTTTGAATTGCTAAGAATGCAATATTTGGAGGGCTATAAATGTGAAAATAGATACATCTTCGTGGAGAATCGTTCACGACTTTTATGGGATGTACAATAATGCAGGTTTGTGAACAAAACTACATTTGTATAAATATTGCTTAATTATGACGGCTATACATCAGGAGAATCCCTGTTCTACTCTTCTTCGTTCGCTTTACCACCATGTAAATAGGCTGAAGGAGCAACTCCAAACTGTTCTTTAAAACTCCGGCTGAAATAATGAGGATCTTTCATCCCTATCATATAGGTGACCTCGCTCACGTTATAACGGCCATCCTGCAGAAAATTGATTGCTTTCTTCATACGGACAATACGTATATATTCGTTTGGAGTGTATCCGGTTACACCTTTTACTTTACGGAAAAAGACTGTGCGTCCCAGTTTAAATGCTGCTGCGAAATCATCAATGGTGAAATCCGGATTAGCATATTGTTTTTCCATAATTGCAGATAATTTTTCTGCAAATTTCTGATCCAGTTCCGTAGAAGAAAGAACCGGATTCATCAGTGTCGGATCATTTGAAAATTTATTGCGCAGTTTTTCATGTTGTTCGATTAACTGGAAGATACGGGCCAACAATAGTTTAGGGCTAAACGGTTTGGTGATATAGGCATCGGCTCCGCTTTCTATACCTTCCAGCTGATTTTCGGGAGTACCCATGGCTGTGAGGAGAATAACCGGAATATGACTGGTCATGAAATCTGTTTTTAGCCTGCGGGTCACATCAAAGCCGTTCATGCCCGGCATCAATACATCGCAAATAATGAGGTCCGGATCCTGGTTTTGTGCACTTTCTAATCCGGAAAGACCATCTGAAGCAGTTATAACATCAAAATAATGATTGAGTTCTGTTTCCAGAAATTTACTTATATCGTTGTCGTCTTCTATCAACAAGATCTTTTTCTTTTCCGGTGCATCTCCGGATTCGGACGAATAATTCATATTGATATACCCTTCCGACTTCTCGTGGTCAAAAGGTTCTTCCTGTATACTACCTGAAATGATAAAATCTTTTCCTTCGTACTGTGAAGTGTCCAATGGTAATGAAACCGTGAAAACAGAGCCGCCTTCCGCATTTTCATGATAAGTAATGTTTCCTTTATGTACATTTACCAATTCATAAGTCAGATGCAGTCCGATACCTACGCTGTCGTGTGAAAAATTGCTTTGCATAAAACGGGAGAATAACTCTTGTTGCTTTTCTTTGGATATGCCTATTCCGGTATCCTTTACTGAAAAAATGAGTTTTTTGTTTTTTTCATCAATGGAAACCGTGCATGATATTTTTCCTCCGTTAGGAGTATATTTAAAAGCATTGGAGAGAAGATTATATGCAATTTTATCTAATTTTCCCCTGTCAATAAACATATTGTACTTTTCAGCCGGAGGTTCAAAATGAAAATCCATGTTTTTTTCATTCGCCATGTCCTCAAAATTCTGGACGATTTCCTGCAAAAAAGAAATGACTTCCGTTTCCTCCAGCATCAACGTTAATTTATTATTCTGCATCTTACGAAATTCCAGTAGCTGGTTAATCAAACGAAGCATCCGGTTCGTGCTTTTCTTCATCAGGCGTATCGGATAAGCTGTTTCGTCTGAGATGCGGCTTATATTTTCAATTTTTTCCAGTGCACCTTGTATCAATGTTAACGGTGTACGAAATTCATGCGAAATATTTGTAAAAAACATCAGTTTATATTCAGTCAGTTGATTTTCGACCTGAATCCGGTTTTGCAAAGCATTGAATTTCCGTATAAGATGATATGCCGTAAATAATATTGTGCTGATAAGTAAAAGGTATATAATATACGCAATAGGTGATTTCCAGAACGGAGGTTTTATCATTATTTCGAGAGTGGCTTCTTTGTCGCTCCATATACCGGCGGAATTACAGGCCTTTACATGTAAACTGTAAGTTCCGGGAGGAAGTTTTTTATAGGTAGCAAAATTCAGAGAAGAAGGCGTGTTCCAGTCATTATCGAAAGGAGTCAGTTTGTACATATATTTAGCCTTATTTGTTATGGAATAATCAAAGGCGGAAAATTCGACAATAAATGAATTCTGATAATGTTTTAATTCAATCTCATCCGTATAGTTCATGGCATCTGTTAGCGGAGAGTCTTCCGTATCCGGCGACATATTGATCCCGTTTATTTTTAATCCGGTAAATGCTACATCCGAAGCTGTATGCGGGGACTTTACTTTCTCCGGATCAATAATCACCAGGCCGTGACTGCTTCCGAAGAGTAGCCGGTTATCCGGCAGATTGCAGGTGGTGCTTTCACTGAACACATTCCCTTGCGCTATGGTGGAAAAGAAAAAATTCTCAAAAGACTCTGTCTCCGGAGAGAAATGTGAAATTCCATATTCTGTGGCTATCCACAATGTACCTTCATGATCTTCTGCGATAGACTGTACATCATTACCCACCAGTCCGTTGCCTGTCGTATAATGCTTAAAGGATAGATTTTCGTAATCACCATCAGGAACACACAGGCTCAAGCCTCCGCCTAATGTGCCGATCCACATTTGTCCTTTCCTGTCGCATAAAATATATTTGACCTCATTACCCAACAGTTTATCGTTATAATTATATTTGTAATATTTATCAGGGGATTTTATCAGCGAATCAGGGTGGAATACACAAATTCCGTCACTGTTGCCAACCCATATCCAGTTATTTTTATCACTTGCAATGAACCGGATAAACTGCATATTGTTATTGTCCCTCAAAAATGATTTGAATTTGTACATGTTCTCCTCAGGGATGGCCAGGTTCAGGCCGCCGCCAAAAGTGCCGATCCACATGCGCTGTTTATGGTCGCAGAATATATCGTAAATATTATTATCGGATATAGCCTGGGGATCTTCCGGTCGCTTCTTATACCATACTCCATCAATACAAAGGCCGCTTCCACGGCTACCTAACCATACTTTACCGTTTCTGTCTTCAAATATTTTATATATTCGTGAAGGGAAATGTAGCGTGCGTAGTTTATTTTCAATTTTTTCGTCATAGATATATACTTCACTGTTGCGGTTACTTAGCCATATTTCGCCATTACGCATACGGGTAATTGAGCGTACCGTATTCATATGATCCACCCGGCTCATTTTTTCCGGGTAAATATAAGTAGCTCCTTCATTCAGCACCTGAATATGGGAAACTCCGGATGGTTCGGACGTTATCCAGATCCCACCGGAGCGATCTTCCATAACAGAGGCCAGTGTATTGGAACAAATATGATTAACTCCTCCTATCTCATAAGTGAAATGCGTCATTTCCTCTGTCACCGGATCATAAATGTAAAGTCCGTCTCCAAAAGTAGATATCCAGAATAGCCCTCTTGAATCCTGAATAATTTTACACCACAATTCGGTAATTTTATTATCCGCCGCGACATGAATGTCTTTTACTGTGCGTGTATCTATATTTATATGGCGGATCAATCCTTTATCGTCATATATCCAAAGATTGTTATAATCATCTTTTATGTGTCGTCCGTTAGGAACATCCATTGTCGGATCAGGTACGATTTTCTGTTCGGATAAACGAAAAACATATCCTTTTTCCGAAGTGAGAATAATCCAGTCTTTCTGTAGCTGAAAACTGGATGTGATGTCAAAAGACTTGTCTTTTTTATCAATTATCCAGACGCGCTCAACCTTTTTTCCGTCCGGATCCGCTTTATAGATCTCTGCTTCGGAGGTAACAAAATACAATGTATCCTGATAGGCAATTGCATCGGAGATATTGATGCCAGTCATTATTGTCCGGGATTCTTCATTCTCAACCTTTACCAGACCTTTGTCTGTGCAAATCCATGCGGAACCGCCAGTTCCCTCTATGATTTGTTTTACAAAATCAGATGGGAGCTTTCCGTTTTCTTTCTTAAAAACAGTCGATGAAAACTGTCCGTTTTTAAAAGAAACCTTTCTGGCTCCGTTCCGCTGGTGCCATAACCAGTTATCACCGTCCGAAACCTCCAGTCTGTATAGATGTTTTTCATTATATTCGCCGCATCCGGTAAAGTCCACAAAGCAGCCGTTTTTCAAATCATAACAACTGAAATATTCCGGAGAAACGTTTATCCATAGAAAATTATTTGAATCTTCTGCCACCCGTGTGACATGATGGCGGAGTAAAGATATTTCATCCTCTGCCCCAGGTCTGAAAGTTACAAAAGAATGTCCGTCATAACGAGTCAGTCCGTTTAATGTGCTCATCCATAGAAATCCTCTGCTGTCCTGAAAAATGTGCCGTACGACATTATTTCCAAGTCCGTCGTTAGATGTTAAAATCGTAGATTGTACATTAACGGACGCATTGATTGCCAGTGTAAGTATGTTAAGCAGGATGATCCCGGTTAAGAGTTTTTTTTTCATGTGTTGTATTCACGTTTGAGTACAGCAAATATAGAGATTTATTTTATCATCATGATTTTCGATTCAAATTCGTTTTTATCGCCTGCTGCTTTGTTACGAATCTTGCTGCGGTAATTATAAATGGTGGTCACTGAATATTGAAGAAATTCGGCTATACGGGTACTGTCGGTGATTCCTAATCTTATCAGAGCGAAGATTCGTAGTTCGGTATTCAATAGTTCACCGTTTTTAGGATATATGCGGTCATTTTCATTTAATAGTTCATTGAAGGATTTTACAAAATCTGGAAATATGCCAAGGAATGTGTGGTCGAATTCTTTGTAAAATTCTTTTCGTTCGTCGTCAATCAGTTTGTCGGATTTGATTGTTTTATACAATTCTTCCAGTTTAGAGGTGGAAGCCAGTCTGATCAGTTTTTTCCGGTATTGATCTATTTTGTCAATATAAACGGAACAACGGCTTATGTACTGCGCAATATATTCTTCCTTAATTATATTTGTTTCGGTGAGGGTCTGATTTAAGGCCTGCAGTTGTTTATTGCTGTCTGATACGGCTCTCCGCACTGCAGCGAGTTTTTTAATCTGACGGTAGATATAAATAACTGTCACGATAAGGCATAATGCAAGAATACTTATTGCCCATAACAAGGAGTATATTATTTTTTGTTTTCGTTCACTTTTGAGTTGATAGGCTTTATCAATAACCGGGAAAATCTCTGATACTTCTATTGTCCGTGAACGGGCGTTACAAAATGTAGCATCTTCCAATGAGCATTTCATATATTCATATGCCCTGTCTATATCTCCTTCTTCGTATAGCAGAAATGTTAATTCCCGGAGTGAGATATACTCTTTTATAGAATACTGCAAATCGGCTATGGCTGATAATATAAGGTAATGTTCCCTGTTTTCCTTATCACCTTTCTGATGATAAGATTCCGAAAGTGTATAGGCGAGAAACCTCATTCTTTCCATATTGGTGCAGGTATCCGTCATTCCCTTAATCAGCCTGATTGCTTCGTCATATTGCCCGTGTATATTGAGTTGGTCGGCTTTTGTAATCATGTAATCTGTTCCGTCCGGGGGTAATATGGCGAGGAGAGAGTCCCGGTAATTGTCCGTATAATCCAGGTATCTGTCTTTTTCTTGTTTTGTTACGGCATGATTTGCCATGCGCCCGTATAATGTACGGTAGCAATGCAGATACCTTTCCTTTAAATTTTCGGATAATTTTTTCTGTGGGATACTATCGAGGACATCCAGGGCTTCTTTATACATCCCTGTTATTATCATGACGTTAACACGGTTGAGTTCCACGTCATAATAATACCTGTCTCCAATCAGTGTTGAGAGCAAAGCTGATTTTTCATTTATATATCGCAATGCCGAATCTGTCTGGTAAGCGATACAGGCGTCATATAACCGGGAGTATATATCAAAACGTTCTTCGTCGGTAGAGGCTTGTCTCAAGCTGCTATGGAGGTCATTTATCTGATTTTCTTTTTCTGTACGGTATTTTTTGCGGTTTTTTATTGTATTGTCCAATTGATTTAACAATTTCGTATTATCCGGAGATGTATTTGCTTTAAGCATCCCTGTCAAACAACATGCAATTATTACAAAGTAAAAAAGCTTTTTCATATTCGTGTCTTCACAAGATAATTGTAAAGGTAGCATTTTTTTTTGAAAACAAGAATTCTGATTCGTTTTTGGATTATGGATCAAAGCTAAAGTATGTGATTACATGATCCGGACAAACTAACATCAGGATTATTGTGAAGCATCTCTTTTTATGTCTTACCTTTGCATCGGACATAAGAACAAAAAGCAGACGATGATTTATGAAAAAACTATTATCCTTATTTGTATGCTCTTCGTGTGTACTTCCTGTTTGTGCACATGAAAAACCCCGGCCGAATATTCTGCTGATTATAACCGATGACCTGGGCATCAGTGATTTGGCTGCTTATGGAAATGCTTCGGTATGTACGCCTCATATAGATAGTCTTGCCGATAAAGGTGTTCGATGTACGGAAGCCTATACTTCTTCTCCGATATCAGGCCCCTCACGCGCGGGAATTTTAACCGGACGTTACCAGAATCGTTTCGGATATGAATTTATGCCCCACGACCATTACGACAAAAGTTTCATGCATAGCCTTATGTGGAATATGTTGTTTCACCATAAAGAGGTTAAAAGCATGAAAGAAATGCGTCCCAGTACCATCCGCAGGTTAAATACCAATCTTCCCGATACCGAAATTACGATAGCAGAACTGTTGCACAACGCAGGTTATACGACCGGATTGGTAGGAAAATGGAATATTGGATCTGATCTGAAAACCATACCTGAAGAGCATGGATACGACTACAGTTATTATTTTTCAGGCGCATTAACCCGCTATGTTGATGATCCCATTGATACCTCACGTTATGTGAATGTACACCTGCCCTGGGCGTTTTCCGAACTTCCGGCATGGCAAAAACGGTCGGGTCCCACAGCTATCAGGCAAGGTCATAAAGAAGTGGTTGATACGGGTTATCTTACTTTTTCGTTTGCAGAAAAAGCGATAGACTTTATTGAATCCAATAAAAACAATCCCTTTTTCCTGACGCTGACTTTCAATGCACCTCACGACCCGTTTCAGGCGCCCAAAGCCTATTTTGACCGGATCAATGAGAAAGACTCCGTGAAACGTGTATATTACGCCATGATTGAAGCTTTGGATGATGCCGTAGGCAATGTGATTGAAGCTTTGAAAAGGGAGAACTTGTTAGATAATACGTTGATTATCTTTACTAGCGACAACGGTGGTGCAACGTATACGCGGGCGACCGACAATGCGCCGCTGGCAGGTGGAAAATGCACACTTTTTGACGGTGGATTGCGTGTGCCGTTTTACATCCGTTTCCCACAACATTTATCAAGTGTGAGCCGGGTATATGAACAGCGTATTTCAACTTTGGATATCTTTAGCACCATTGCGTCGGTTGCCGGTGTGGCAATACCTGACGACCGGGTGTATGACAGTGTGGATTTGCGACCTTATCTCACAGGACAAAAACAAGAATCTCCGCATCGGGAATTGTTTTGGCGCAATGGATATGTGAGTGCTTGTATAATAGATAATTATAAATTGTATATTTTAAAAAAAGATAGGAGAATATTCCTGTTTAATTTAGAGAGCGATCCTTCGGAACTCGTCAACCTGACTGATATCCATCCGGATAAAGTGGAGGAGTTGAAAGCTAAACTGTATCAATGGGAAAAGGCGGAAACCGTTAAGCCACTTTGGAAAAGCCGTTCAACCATACGTATTGACGTGCGCGGTGAGAAATATCACTTTCCGACATAATCGGAAGGCATTGCACAATGAGTATCGTATTCCGGAAATCCTTTTGTGCCTTTATTTTAACCATCTTTTTCTTTTGAAATAAAGATAAGGCAAAACTGCAGCCAAAATCATTACCAGAATAGCGAAAGGATAACCGTAAGCCCATTTAAGTTCCGGCATTACATCAAAGTTCATTCCGTAGATTCCTGCAATCATCGTCGGTAACGAAAGGCACAGGGTTATTACGGTGAGTATTTTAAAGATATGATTTTGTTCCAGGTCGATTTTATTATTCATGTTGTCTTTCAGGTCGTCCAATCGATCAAAATTGAATTGGATATAGTCAGACACAACAATCAAGTCTGCTAATTCGGTGTTAATGTGTTCATTGATTAATTCATCTTTCCCGAAGTTGCTTTTTCTTAGCAAGCTATAAATCCGCATGGTTTCGTTAAGGGATTCCTTGATAAGTAAATTGTGAAAGTTGTATTGTGTAACAATGTCCATGTCTTCAGCCTCAAAGCGTTTTTCAATCAATACTTTAGCTGCTAATGTTTTAACTTTCTTTGCCAGATTTTCGGTTATATCTGCGTAATAATCCGATATGAATTCCAGATATTTGGTAAAAACCATGTTTAAATCTATAGTCTGCTGTTGAAATGCCGAAAGTTTACGGGAATAAGTCTCATTGACAAACTCATCAAATCCGGAACTTTGGAAAAAGAATATCCGGTCTGCTGATAAGATAATGAACAGTTGCTGTTCCGTCAGTTGCTTTTCCTTGTCGTAGAAAGGAATTGAGAAATGAAAAGAAACTTGCCTATTATCCTCTAAAAAATGAGAACTGATTTCAATGTCTTCATAGTGGGCCATAATTGAGAAATCCAGGTCGAAGTTCCTCTTTGCCCAATCCATGTCAGTTTGTGTGTAATTGTTAAACTGGATAATTAAAAAATCCGTTTTTTCATTTATTTCACTTACACTCTGATATCTTTTTATTTCATTGTTTTTCAGCAGTAAATCTATCATGATATATTTTTGGATACAAATCTAACATTAATTAATTGAATCTTGAACATATAACATGAAAACCGGTTGGGACCCTAAAATCACAACCGGTTTTTATTCATTAGGAAAGGGGGATTTCCGTTAAAATTGAGAATAGGGCAATGGCGACAACAAGATAGATTGATTATTTGTTGCGGTATTCGAATATTCGGTTTTCTTTTTCATAGCGTCCCAATCCGGATGTGCGCCGAATTTTTTCCATGCCTCGTTACGTGTATCTTCATCCTTATACCAAGTCAGGTAAATCAGCGCCGGCATAGAAGAGCCCGCCATGATTTCACCGTAACAGACGGAGTTGATCCCGACTTTGTCAAAAATATCGATCTCTCCCGTATTGAACATTTTGATTTTACGCTGATTCGCATCTTCATTCGGACTATGATAAAGCCGGAATTCGAATAATGTCCGCTCATTGTCAGGCATTCTCATTACGGGTATCTTATCGAATGCTTCACATAGAAAGGTCGTATATTCCGAATAGGCCGGATTGGGAGCCGTCTCATTAAAAAACGAAAGCGCCTCTTTCCTGAAAGTTTCATCATTCCGGACAGCGTTTCTCACTTTCTGGTATGTTTCCAGATTGGGATATACGAATAAAAGGAAACGTTTCTCTTTGTCTTCTTTTTTGTAGAGAGTAAAAGCTCCGGTGGAAATGTTCTGACGATTGTATGCCGGTATCAGGGTCTCTTCAAAGAACCGGTCTAAAATTTTACCGTCGCCATTGAGCGTATAGATACGCCATTCGTAGATTTGCTTTTCTGTTGCTACCGGCGCCGCCGCCATGTCAATTGTAAATAATGCGATGAATAAATAAACCAACGCGAAAATCCTGCTTCTCATATGCTGTATCAAATTAAAATTAAGGAAGTCAAAGGTACTAATATATTTTCTGAAATAAATAAAATTTCAACAATTGTGTTAAGTTAGACAATCTGAGAAACACAGAACTCAGATGTGAGAGAGTAAACCTTGTCTAAGAAATAGATTATTCTGTATAATAATTACCTTCATCTGTCTATAAATCCGAAAACGGGTTTATGCATTCTTTACTTTTGCCGGCAAAGCAAATATATAATAAAAGAGAAAAAAAATGAAACAGATGGAGCGAACAACAATGAGATATGTATTTATCGCCGTAATATTCTTGATTTTATCCCAAATAATACCTGCTCAGAATAAAGAACAGTTGAATCAGAAAGTACGTGGGGTTGTAACAGATGAAGCATCCGGGCAGCCCTTGCCGTATGTTACGTTAACCTTGGATAATACCCAAACGGGTACTGTAACCGATGAGGATGGGGTTTTTGTATTGAGTAATGTATCAATAGGCAGGCATACTCTTTATGTAAGTTATATGGGCTACGGAACAGCCATAATTAAAGAGCTCCTTGTCGGTTCCGCCAAAGAAACGTATCTGGAAATTACATTAGTAGAGAAGCCAATGGAATTGGACGAAGTTGTTATAAGGCCTAAAATTAATAAAGCGGAGCCATTGAATGAAATGGCAACGCTCGGAGCACAGACGTTCAGTATAGAAGAAGCAGGCCGTTTTGCCGGAGGAATGGATGATCCTGCCCGATTGGCAAGTGCTTATGCGGGAGTAGCGACACCTGCCGCAAACAATAACGGGATTTCGATACATGGTAACGCTCCCGGCCTTTTGCAATGGCGGTTGGAAGGTATTGAGATTCCCAATCCGAACCATTTTGCGGATACGGATGTGTTGGGTGGTGGTTTTCTGTCCGGACTGAGTAGTAATGTATTGGGTAACTTCGATTTCTTTATCGGTGCATTTCCTGCCGAATATAACAATGCGATATCGGGTGTATTCGATATGAGGTTACGAAATGGAAACAACCGGAAATATCAACACACATTCCAGTTAGGTGTATTGGGAATTGATTTTGCTTCGGAGGGACCTGTTTCAAAGAAACAGCACTCATCCTATATTATAAATTATCGTTATTCCACCACCTCTCTTATTGAAAAAATAAGAGGTAAAGAAAATATGGGGGGAACACTCGACTATCAGGATTTGAATTTTAAATTTCATTTTCCTACCCGGAAAGTAGGAACATTTTCCCTGTGGGGAATAGGATTGATAGATAAAGTGATACCTATATTGGAAGATCCGTCCGATTGGGAATACTTAGATGAGGGCATTTTAACAGGAGCAAAGCAAAAGTCGGGAGCAATGGGTTTATCCCACAGGTATTTATTTGGAAATTATAAGACATCGCTTCATACAACGATTGCCGGAACTATCCTGAATAGCCATGTCGACGAAGAAACTTGTGATTTCAGTGAAAACAGAAGTCCGAGAACGGATATGACTGCCAATACAACCAATTTGGTTTTTACTTCTTATGTAAATCATAAGTTCAGTTCGCGACATACCAATAAAAGTGGTCTGACACTGACAAATATCAACTATGACATGAATCTGGATTTTACGCCTGTATTTGGCAATTCACTTGAAAATTATATGAACACGGAGGGAAATACGGACCTTATTTCAGTCTACTCGAACTCAAAAATAAATATAGGAAATAGTTTTATTCTTACAGCGGGGTTTAATGCACAATATCTTGCATTAAACCGAAGGGCAACCCTGGAACCGAGAATCGGGTTAAAGTGGCAGGCTACGCCTAAAAACTCTTTTGCGATTGCATACGGACTACATAGCCGGATGGAAAAACCGGATGTTTACTTTGTGAAGGATGAACACGGAAATCAGCCTAACAGGAAGTTGAATTTTACCAAAAACCACCATCTCATGCTTTCGTATGTTTATCGTATCTCGGAAGACATGAATCTTAAGATAGAGCCCTACTATCAGTATCTGTTTGATGTGCCTGTAACAGAAAATGGTTCTTATTCCATTCTTAACCGCAGAGATTTTTATATAACCGAAATACTTGTCAGTAAAGGCCTGGGACGGAATTATGGAGTTGATTTCACATTTGAAAAATATTTTACAAAAGGAATCTATTACATGGTTACTGCTTCGTTATTTAAATCGGAATATCGTGGAGGTGATAAAGTTTGGTACAATACAAGATATGACCGGAAATTTATTTTGAACGGCTTAATCGGTAAAGAGTGGATGTTCGGTAACGATATCCTCGGTGTGAACCTAAAAATGAGCGTATTAGGCGGACAAAGATACACTCCTGTAGATGATGCGGCTACACTTGCCCATCCTGATAAAGAAGTGCAGTATGACGAAACCCGGATGTATTCAAAACAATTTTCACTACTATATATTGGCGATTTCTCGATAAGCTATAAGATGAACAGAAGACGTGTCGCCCATGAATTTGCAGTTAAGAGTGTCAATGCTACCGGCCAGAAAGAATATAATGGGCATCGATACAATGTGAAAACCGGAGAAATTGAACCTTATAATACGGTTACTTCTATGTTCAACGTAAGTTATAGAATTGAGTTTTAGTTATTCCAAAGTTTATATTGATAAATACACAATATATCTGGATCAATTTGTAAATTTGCTTTTCTAAAGACATTGTCAAGAGATTTGTTTATATTAAAATGGCTGAAATTGATTTTAAGAACATGCTTATGCCTGGAACCGGACTTACAAATATACTCTTTGATTTTCTGACCCATCCTAAATTCAGGGTGTGGAGGCATGCGCTTATTATCATCGTATTCTCTTTTATCTCCATCGGGCAGTCATTGTTCGTGTTTGGAGATTATATGGGTGATTTAGGAAAAAATGTTTATTGGTTCGGGATCAGCAATACCATTGTTATTGTAAGTTTCTTTTATCTGAACCTTTATTTGCTGGTTCCACGTTTGTTGTTGAAAAACAGATACATGGAATATCTGTTTGCGTTATTGGGAGGGACTACCGTGTACTTAATCATCAAAGGAGTAATAGAATCTTATACCTTATCGCATTTAGGAATATGGAGAGACTTTACTATTGTAACATTATTAGACGGGCTATCAAACCTGACCTTATATACAATTTGTATTGCAAGCAGCTCGGCTACCATTCTTTTCAGGCAGTGGATATCCGATACCGAAAAAATAAATGATCTGGAAAATAACCGGTTGAAAAAGAGTGTAGACGAAATAAAAAGCCTTATTAATACGCGTTTATTGTCGAATGTTCTCAATTATGCCTCGGAAGAAGTAAAAACAGAACCGGATAAAGTATCCGATATTCTTTTCCGGTTGAGTGAAGTATTACGATATGAACTTTATGACTGTAAAAGGGAAAAAGTCTTACTGAGTTCTGATATCGGGTTTATAAATCAATATCTATCGTTGGAACAGCTTAATTGCCGGAATAATTTTTCATATGCAATTTCTCCTGCAAAAAAGATAGACCTGTTTGTACCTCCGTTTCTTTTTATGCCTCTAATAAAGAGAATTATAGAACGGGAGCCGGCGGATATGCAGCTGGCTTTTGAGACGAATGATAATGTGGTAAAATTCAGCTGTGAAGTTTTGGGTACGGATTTGACGACATGTGATTTTTCGAAAGAAGAACAACGATTCTCTGCCTACTATCAGAATAATATAAAAATTGAGAAAAATTCGGAATCCGTAAAACTATGGCTATATATAGGATAGAGAAACTTAACCAGATGATTCCCGCTTTTTTGCTGAAGTCGAATTATAAAGTTTTCAGGCATTTTTTAGTGCAGATGGTTGTTTTATTAATTACGGTAAACATATTTCTCTGAGTCATCTGACGTTTCTGTTTGTCGGATGTAAAGATACAACAAACAGGGCAGATACACAAGTATTTACGTTTAAAAAAGCAACTAACGGCAGTATTCTTTCCGGACAGCTTTCAGACGTTTGAGTCTTTCGCCAGGATTATCTTGTATGCCTTCGACCATCATGACCAGATCACGCCATTCCATAGGATAGGAACGGCTCTTTTCATCATAGGCAGGAAGGCGAAAGGTGCCTTCTTCAAGCCGTTTGATATACAATACCAGGCCGCCGTCCTCAGCATGGAGAAGCTTCATCGTATTGCGGCTGCGGTTGATGAAGATAAAGACATCACCCAGACGGACATCGTATCCCATCTTATCATTTACCACTCCGCATAAGGTATTGATTCCCTT
>JAITVS010000414.1 GCA_031285685.1 Tannerella sp. | reverse complement strand
GACAAATGTCTGATGATGATATGATTGACCAAATGTTTGAACGACATTGTCGAAGGCAAAAAGATATCAATTATGCGTTTGATAAACAAGAAAATGAAATGTGTTAAAGTAGAATTATTATGGAATGGTATTTAAAAGTTTTAAAAAATTTCGCAAATTTCAATGGCCGGGCAAGAAGAAAAGAATATTGGATGTACACGTTCATTAATATTGTTATTCTTATCGCCTTAATGATTATTTGTTTTATTGCTATAGGGATAGAGGAGAATGTCGGTAAGTTCTTTTTGATATTACCCTTTCTGTATACCCTGGTGGTATTTATACCTACAGTAGCCGTTGTCGTCAGGCGTCTGCATGATATAAATCAAAGCGGCCTATGGTATCTTATTGCTTTTATACCTTTAGGTAATTTTATTTTATTGGTTTTTATGATGATGAATGGCACACCAGGCCCTAATCAATATGGACCTAACCCTAAAGAAATTACCGGTTTTTAATACGTTTTTCAGACGAAGGAAATTCGTTTAAAATAAATTAATTTGAATTAAAGCAAAAATATTTTTGTATTCATTACAATTTATATTACCTTTGAAATCGAAAAATTAATTTATTCACTTAATAAAAATAAAACGATGAAACCATTAAAAGGATCAAAGACAGAAGAAAATCTGAAAGCTGCTTTTGCCGGTGAAGCACAAGCTCATACTAAATATCAGTATTATGCATCCAAAGCTAAAAAAGACGGATACGTACAAATAGCCAATATCTTTGAAGAAACCGCCCGTAACGAAAAAGAACATGCTAAAGTGTGGTTCAAGTTATTGCATGATAATGATATTCCGGCAACAACGGAAAACCTGCTTGATGCTGCACTTGGAGAAAATTATGAGTGGACTGATATGTACGCTGGCTTTGCAAAAACAGCTAAAGAAGAAGGATTTGATCGCATCGCCTTTTTGTTCGAAAGTGTAGCCAAAATAGAAAAAGAACACGAAGAACGTTATCGTAAATTACTTGCAAATGTAAAAGACGGACTGGTCTTCTCACGTGATGAAGACCAAATATGGCAATGTGAAAACTGCGGACACATTATTATAGGAAAAAAAGCGCTTGAAATCTGCCCGGTATGTTCTCATCCGAAAGCTTATTTCCAAATAAGAGCAATAAATTATTGAAACACAATATTTTTCCAACAAAAAAGCAATCGAATTTTCCGGTTGCTTTTTTGTTATACCTTTATTCATATCATCATTATCGATGTTGTATAATTAATGTCGACGGCATATCCTGTAATATATCATCACATTCTTCGGAAATAAGTTGCCATGCATCATAACTTACCAACATTAAGTCTGCATTTCTTAGTATATCCGTTGTAAGATTTTTTTCAAAAGGAATAGCCGTTTCATTGGCTATTGTCAGATAATCCGACAATGTACGGGCGACTTTCTCACTATCATCTGATGTCGGGCTGACACGATCCATCAATTGTACAAACCCGTGTGTCGTTTTCTGCAGTGTTTTGACATAGTCAAGTAATATCAGATCTTTTTCGGAATTAAAGATAACAAGAATATTTCCGGCACGTATAAAACCTCTGTTTATAAAAACACCTACAGAACAGCTACTGTTCTCTACAAATTCCTTTGTTTTATCTTTAATCAAAGAACCGGGAGAGAAAATTGTATTCTGAATATTTTTTCCGAAAAGTGAGCGTACAAATTTCCGCCAGGTACTGAGAGCGTTTATATCCGTAGAAAGATCACTCATCGAAATACCCGAACCGACAAGTAGAAAATTGAATCCTTCATTATTTACGATGGAACAGATATGTTGTGTCGCATTACCGCAAACATCATACCTTGTCTGTATAAGCATATTCAATTTATTCGCTTCATAAAGGATAGGAGCAAAACTTACTTTTTCAAAATCTCTTGTACTAACCGGATTGATATCCGAGCCCACAGTAAGATGAAGTGCCGTAATGTCCAGTTTTTTATCTCCCTTTGAGAACATTTGATGTGCAAGATCAAGCATCACCTGTCCACTGCTTGCACGACCGAATGAAAGTAAAACTTTGAACGTGTCGGTTTTAAGCTTTTCTTCCCGATGAAACTTGATTCGTTCCGATGTACGAAAGCAAACATTTATAAATGAAATCAACGGAGTGGTCATAAACGTAGTTACCAATGTCATCAATACCAGCATAACAAAAACGACCGGAGGTAATATATTCATTTCCAAACCAATAGAAAGGACTACCAGTTCCATTAATCCACGTGTATTCATAAATGCTCCCATATATAAACTGTCTTTCCAGCTCTCATTTGAAACGCGCGCAGCAATCAATGTCCCGCCAAATTTGCCAATAATGGCAACAAGAATAAAAATACCACATAATAACCACATTTCCTTTCCTTTTATCAACCCTATTTCGGTATGCAATCCCGTATAAACAAAAAAGAGTGGAAGAAATAGATCTAATGAAACATCCTCTACCTTTTCATTCATTATTTTCCGAAATTTCAGATTATCAGGCATAATCATTCCTGCGATAAAAGCCCCGAACAAAGCATGAAGCCCCAATATTTCAGTAATGTAAGAAGATAAGAGTAAGATAAAAAACATTAGTGCTACCAACGGTTTATTTACAACTTCTTTATTATGATATAAATCCCCGATTACCCGTAAGACGGGACGAACCAGAAACAACATAATACAAATAAAAACCAATGAAAACAAAACATTATATATCGCACTACTCATCGTTCCGGCCTGCGCATATGCAACAACTGCCGCAAGCAAACACCATGCTGTGATATCTCCGCTTGCTGCACTGGCCAATGATATAGTTCCCAGATGCGAACGTGTCATCCCCCGTTCCTGAATAATTCTCGCCAAAACAGGAAAAGCAGTAATACTCAATGATATACCAACAAAAAGAGCAAAAGATAAAAACGGAGTTTCTGCATATGCATACTCGTCATAAATAAAATATGCCATCAGCATACCCAAAAAAAACGGGACAATCGTACTTGCATGGCTTATTGAGATTGTATCCTGAAAACGTTTGCGTACCACACTTAAATCCAACTCCATACCTATTGTATACATAAATAATATCAGACCGAACTGACTTAATATTTTTATATAAGAAAGCGATTCTTCCGGAAAAAGAAAACCTGATATCTGAGGGAAAAAATAACCTAAAACGGAAGGTCCTAAAATGATACCGGCCATGATTTCACCGATCACGGTTGGTTGTCCGATCTTTTTAAACAAAAGCCCGACAATGCGACAGGTAGCAAGAATAACGAGAATCTGCAGTAATAAAATTCCGATTGTGGACTTAATATGTTCTAATGTCAGGAATGAAAATAAACGAAAGCCCTCACTAAGATTTTGTGCACCCGAATGTGATGTAATAGTTTCATTTGAAGAATGTTGCGCTGTTCCTTTTTCTGCAATAAAATACATCAATAAGCCTAAAATAACAATCATCAATACATAAAATGTCAACTTTCTTATTCCGTTTTTCATTGCTTTCCTTTATTTTTTCAAACATTACAACGCTCTGATTTGCAAGCAAAGGTAAATATAAAAAATGAACTTGTTGAAAACTTTTTTATTTTTTTCTAAAGAAAATTCATATAAAACATTGTTATATTAAAATATAAAAGTATTTTTGTCCATTGAAAATTAGTGTATTGATTAAAAAAAGAAATAAATGAGCGGAGAATCGCTTAAATTAATACAAAAAGATCCGTGGTTGAAACCATATAATAGCGCTATCGAAGGGCGTCATAATTTTGCCGTTGAGAAGGAAAATGAAATTACTCAAAACGGCATTCTGTCTTTATCCGATTTTTCTTCCGGTTATATGTATTTCGGACTTCATCATAAAAATGATGGATGGATCTTTCGTGAATGGGCGCCAAACGCCACCGCAATTTATCTTGTCGGAACATTCAATGACTGGGAAAAAAGGGAAGATTATAGATTAAAAAAAACAGACTATGGCAACTGGGAAATAAATCTTCCTGAAGAGTCCATGCATCACACTGATTTATATAAATTACTGATCGAATGGGAAGGAGGATCCGGAGAACGAATTCCCGCATGGTGTCAACGGGTTGTACAGGACGAGCAAACTAAAATATTTTCTGCACAAGTCTGGAGTCCTGCCAAGCCATACAAATTCAAAAACAAAAAATTCATACCTAAAACATCTCCGTTATTAATATACGAGTGCCATATTGGAATGGCATCACAAGCCGAAAAGACCGGAACATATGAGGAATTCCGGATGAATGTTTTGCCGAGAATCGCAAGCGACGGGTATAATGCAATTCAGATTATGGCAATACAAGAACATCCGTACTATGGTTCTTTCGGATATCATGTAAGCAGTTTTTTTGCTGCATCGTCACGCTTCGGAACACCGGATGAATTAAAACATCTTATTGATGATGCTCACAATATGGGTATTGCCGTAATAATGGATATCGTGCATAGCCACGCCGTAAAAAATGAAGCAGAAGGCTTAGGGCGTTTTGATGGCTCCTATTATCAATATTTTCATACCGGACCACGACGGGAACATCCGACATGGGATTCTCTTTGTTTTAATTACGGAAAAAATGAGGTATTGCATTTTTTATTGTCAAACTGCAAATTCTGGCTTGACGAATTTCATTTCGACGGATTTCGATTCGATGGCGTAACTTCTATGTTATATTACAGCCACGGCCTGGGAGAAGATTTTACAAACTATGGGGATTATTATAATGGCCATCAGGACGGCAATGCCATCGCATATCTTACATTGGCAAATAAACTGATACATGAAGTCAATCCGAATGCCATCACCATTGCGGAAGAAGTAAGCGGAATGCCGGGTCTTGCGTCGAAATACGAGGACGGAGGTTATGGCTTTGACTACAGAATGGCGATGAATATTCCTGACTTTTGGATCAAAACACTGAAGGAGAAAAAAGATGAAGACTGGCATCCTTCATCCATATGGTGGGAAACAACAAACCGTCGTGAAGACGAAAAGACGATAAGTTATGCAGAAAGTCATGATCAGGCGTTAGTCGGTGATAAAACAATTATATTCTGGCTGATGGATGCAAATATGTATTGGCATATGCATGCGGATGATCATAACTTTAATGTCGAACGTGGGATGGCATTACACAAAATGATTCGTCTTGTTACGGCTACAACAATAAACGGAGGATATCTCAATTTCATGGGAAATGAGTTCGGGCATCCTGAGTGGGTCGATTTCCCCCGTGAAGGAAACGGATGGTCCTATAAATATGCGCGCCGGCAATGGAATCTGGTTGATGATCATCATCTGAAATACCATTTTTTAGGTAGCTTTGATCGTGAAATGCTTAAACTAATTTGCAGCGTGAAAGACTTCCAGGCAACACCTTTGTTGAAAGTATGGGATAATGATAAAGATCAAATTCTTGCATATATGAGAAATGATTTGGTCTTTATGTTTAATTTTAATCCTGTAAAATCTTTCACGGATTATGGAATTCTGACTCCTTACGGAAAATATAAAATCGTACTCAATACCGATGAAAAGCAATTTGGAGGTAACGGACTAAACGATGACACTATTGAACATTTCACACAAGAGGATCCTCTGTACAAAGGTGAGCAAAAAGGGTGGCTAAAACTTTATATTCCGGCACGTTCGGCTCTCGTATTGAAAAGACAATAAATTATTATATAAAAGTCAAAAATGTGCGGTAAAGCACCTTATTATTAACTAAATAAAAAAACAATGGAAAAAAAAGTTGTAAAAAAAGCAGTTGCTAAAACTGTAAAAAAAGATGTTGCTGCCGCCAAGACAGCTACTCCAAAAGCGACAGCGAAAAAAGCGACTACTACTGCAACAAAAGCAGTTGCTACTAAAACAACAGCAAAAAAGGCGGCTCCTAAAGCGACAGCAACAAAAGCAGCAACAACAAAGAAATCTGTTGCTAAAGCTCCTGTAGCTAAAAAAACTGCTACAACAAAAGCGGCAGCTACTCCTAAAAAAGCAGTTGCAAAAAAGACGACTGTAGCGAAAGCTACCGCTACAAAAACAACTGCTAAAAAGACTGCTGCTGTGAAAGCTACCGCTACAAAACCAGCTGCTAAAAAAACGACTGCAACAAAACCGGCTGCTCCTAAAGCTACCGCAAAAAAAGCGGCAGCTCCTAAAAAGGCAGTTGCTGCTACTAAAACAGTGAAAAAAGCTGCCCCTAAAAAAAGTACAGTTAAAAAATAATAGAAAAAATAATTGTCACTCTTCAGGGGTTGTGAATATTCATAATCTCTGAAGATGTGTATCCATTATTCGTTAATAATTATGCTTTACCCTTTTACTTTTAAACCTATTTTTAAAGAAATAATCTGGGGAGGTACGGATATTCTCCCTTATAAAGGATATCCGGCAGACTCCAGAAAAATCGGTGAAAGCTGGGAGCTCTCGCAGGTAGAACAAAATTTTTCTGTCGTAGCAAATGGTCATCTGGCAGGAAAAACAATCGATGAACTCATCAGAGAATACGGAACAAAATTACTCGGCACCAAAGTAGTCAATCAATTTGGTAATCGATTTCCTTTATTGATTAAATTCATTGACGCGCGCGACAATCTGTCTATACAGGTACACCCAAACGATAAACTTGCAAAAGAACGCCATAACTCATTTGGCAAAACAGAAATGTGGTATGTCGTAAAAGCCGCACCTGATGCTATATTGTACAGCGGATTTTCTGAACAAATAGATGCGGATGAATATGTTCGTCGTGTTGAAAATAACAGTATCATGGACGTATTGAAAAAATACAATGTCAAAGCAGGAGATGTATTCTTTCTGCCGGCAGGACGCGTACATGCCATAGGATCAGGATGCTTTATCGCTGAAATACAGCAAACAAGTAACATAACATACCGTATATATGATTACAACCGCAAGGATGCGGACGGAAACGAACGGGAACTTCATACCGAACTGGCTAAAGATGCAATTGATTATACATTATATCCGGATTATAAAACACATTATACCTCTGTTGAAAATGAAGCGACAAAGCTGGTTCAGTGTCCATATTTCACTACAAATTTATTGAAACTCAACGAAACAAAAATACGGGATTTTTCTTCACTCGACTCGTTTGTCGTATATATTTGCATGGAAGGAAAAGCCATACTAAAAGACAACAAAGGAAATATGCTTCCGGTACAACAGGGGCAGACTGTACTAATTCCTGCTGATATGGATCATATATCGATTGAACCTGAACATAATGCCAAATTTCTGGAAACGTATATCGGATAATTTTTATATGTTAAATTTGGAAATAAACAAGCAATCATGTACTTTTGCATAAATTTTAATTGTTGATAAGCTATGAAGAAATTTATTTTATCTTTAAGTGTATATTCATTGGTGTTATTATTTTCCAATTGTTCTGATAAAGACAGTAAAGTTATAGTTGAAATACCTGATGTGAATTTCAAAACATATTTATTGGAAAATTTTGACAAAAACAATGATGGAAACCTGTCATTGTCTGAAGCCAAAGCGATAAAAGAAATTAATGTTTCCGGTAAAGAGATCGAACGTCTTGACGGCATAGAAAAATTCGCAAATCTTGAAAGCCTGGATTGCAGTAATAATCTGCTGGATGAATTGGAGTTGCGCTATAACAAAAAATTGAATAAACTTGTATGTACAGGAAATAATATTCCTCTAACTGTTTATATCGGCATGTCCAGTCCGCTTCGTAATCAAAATGTTACAAAGCCGAAAGAGAATGAACCTCCCCAGACTGCAAATATGGCCGTAAAGCCTATTGATGATAGTAAATGTACGTATGATCATGAAACAACAAACATCATGTTGTATTATGAAGATTAAGACACACTAATATTTTTGAAAAAAGAATTGCTCGTCTGTATATATTGCAGACGAGCAATTCTTTTTTCAAAAA
>JAITVS010000410.1 GCA_031285685.1 Tannerella sp. | reverse complement strand
GACAAATGTCTGATGATGATATGATTGACCAAATGTTTGAACGACATTGTCGAAGGCAAAAAGATATCAATTATGCGTTTGATAAACAAGAAAATGAAATGTGTTAAAGTAGAATTTGTATCTTTATTTGAAACATGAAAATAGGCAGCATCTCAGCAATGACAAAAGAAAATTTATTTTCTCTTGTCATTACATTCGATTTGCACTATCTTTGCGACGGTTTTAGTTTCATTTAAAACTTGGATATTATGGCAGAAATTAAATGTATTGGAGTTATGACTTCAGGTGGTGATGCTCCGGGAATGAATGCTGCGATTCGTGCGGTTACACGCGCAGCTATAGCGAATAAGATTATGATAAAGGGTATTTATCGCGGTTATAAGGGACTTATTGCTGATGAAATAGAAGATTTTAAAACTCAGAATGTGAGTAATATCATACAGCGGGGAGGTACCATATTGAAAACTGCCCGCAGTGAAGCATTTAAAACTCCCGAAGGGATGCAGAAGGCTTATGATACATTGATGAAGCATGGCATTGATGCATTGGTTGTTATCGGTGGCGACGGCAGTCTGACCGGAGCGCGTAGTTTTGCACAGAAATATAATTTTCCGATAGTGGGTATTCCGGGGACAATCGATAATGATTTGTACGGAACCGATACGACAATCGGTTATGATACGGCATTGAATACGATTGTGGAATGTGTCGATAAAATCCGTGATACGGCGTCGTCTCACGAACGGCTTTTTTTTATAGAAGTGATGGGTCGCGATGCCGGATTTCTGGCTTTGAACGGAGCAATCGCTTCGGGAGCAGAGGCCGCTATTATCCCGGAGATCTCTTTGCATAAGGACCAGTTGGCCGAGATGATAGAAACCGGCTTTCGGAAGTCTAAAAACAGTAGTATTGTGCTTGTTGCGGAAAGTGAAGTAACAGGAGGGGCTATGGGGGTCGCTGAGCGTGTGAAGAATGAATATCCTCAATTTGATGTACGTGTTTCTATTTTAGGACATTTGCAACGTGGAGGATCCCCGTCCGCCCAGGATCGTATTCTTGCGACCCGGATGGGAGTTGCGGCAATCGATGCGCTTTTGGAAGATCAACGCAATGTCATGGTTGGTATTCAAAACGATGAAATTGTGCTGGTTCCGTTTGTTAAGGCAATTAAAAATGATAAGCCGCTTGATCCGGGTTTGTTAAATGTACTGGAGATTGTTTCTCAATAAATAAAAAAGCGGCATTCGCCGCTTTTTTATTTTAAGAATAGATCAATCATATACCTGGCCGCGACGAAAGAACTTATCTCATTATGCAGCATTTTTTGTTCCATTATAGGAAGTTGTGTTTTTACTTCCGGATGATTATAGAAAGTGTTGCGTAGTATGTCATTGATGCTTTCATACATCCAGTATTTAGCCTGTTCGTTTCTTTTTTTTTCGAAATATCCGTTACCTTTTGTGAAGACGATGTATTCGTTTATCATATCCCATACTTCCCGGATGCCGATCGCATAATATCCGGAGTATGTTAGGACTTTGGGTATCCATCCGGAATCGGTAGGAGGAAACAAGTGTAATGCATTGCGAAAATTAGCTGCCGCCATATTCGTTCGTTCGATGTTATCGCCATCGGCCTTATTGATAACGATTCCGTCAGCCATCTCCATGATGCCGCGCTTGATGCCCTGTAATTCGTCGCCGGTTCCGGCCAGCTGAATCAGCAGGAAGAAGTCAACCATGGAATGTACGGCCGTTTCACTTTGTCCGACGCCCACGGTTTCTACAAAAACTGTGTCAAATCCTGCTGCTTCACATAGGATGATTGTTTCACGTGTTTTACGCGCTACACCACCTAATGATCCAGCGGTGGGTGAAGGGCGGATAAATACATTTTTTTCACGTGACAAGGCCTCCATTCTTGTTTTGTCTCCTAAGATACTACCTTTCGAACGTTCGCTGCTCGGATCGATAGCCAATACGGCCAGTTTGTGTCCTTGTTTTATGACATGCATGCCGAAAGTATCTATCGACGTGCTTTTGCCGGCTCCCGGTATACCGGTAAAGCCGATGCGGACCGACTTTCCGGTATGAGGCAGACATTTTTCTATTATTTCCTGCGCTAAGAGCTGATGTTCATGTTTAGCACTTTCAATCAGCGTTACGGCCTGGCTCAAAATAGTAATATTCCCTTTCAGTATACCGTCAATATATTCCGATAGGGTATACTTGTTTTGCCTGGGAATACGTTTAAAGTAAGGGTTTACTGTTGGAGCAGAAACACCTTTATTCACTTTCAACCCTTTGTATTCAGCGTTGTTTTCGGGATGTTCCATGCTTTGTTTTTATTTGGCTTTTTGTGCTGTCACTCTAATCAGGCGAACAGGTCCTTTAGGATCATTGCATATCACATAGATATCCGTATCAAGATTTTCTGATTCAAGCTCTTTTGCTTTTATTGTTACATTAACAGTGAGGGATTCACCGGCTTTTATTGTTTTTCCTTTAAGGTCAGGAAGTGAAATCCGCAAGTCATCACTTGATACACTATGTATTATTAAATCAGATTTACCGTTGTTGATAAGAATCAATTGCTTGCTTGCGCTTCCGCCGAATATTCCTAAAAATCCATTTTTAACTTCTCCGAATTCCAATTGAGTGTTTTTTATTTCTAAAGAAGGTGCGCTAACGCTTTGTAAAGGAGATAGTTTATAGAAATTATCGATGTAATTAACTGTTGCGGATAAATTACTATTACCGAGTGTTTGACCTTCTTTGTTTTTGACTTTCCATACCAGTTTATCAGTGATACGTCCTCTTTTATCAGAGGTTTTAATACCGTCAATGGTAACAACTATTTCTCCGGACCAATCAGCTTTTAAGGAATCGGGACTGTTGACTGTAATATAATCCGGAACGTCTTCCCATGAGAAGTAGACCGTTTCGGAATTATAATTCTTAATATAGGTGGCAAGCTTGTTAGGTCCCGAAGCGTTGAATGTTTTGTATATCAATCTATTATTTTCGACACCAACACCTCCGATTGTATCTACATAAGTTATATACGGGTTTTCACCGGGTTTTTCTGTGACAATTCCCGTAATGGTTAGTTTGTGCCGTTTATAACCACCCTCTTCATTGGTGTATACAGTTGCGCTTTTATTGAAATTACCGATACGGCCTTTCGGATTGAATGTGATGATAATGACTCCTTCTTGTCCGGGTTCTACAGGTGTTTGTGTCCATTCCGGTTTGGTGCATCCGCAGGAAGCTTGTACCCTCGTAATGGAAAGAGGAGCGTTTCCTGTATTTTTAAATTTAAAAAAATGTTCGGCATAGCCGTCATTTTCACCAATTGAACCAAAATTATGCGATGTTTCTACCGGAGAAAATACCGGAGTTTTTACATTGTCGTCACTTTTCTTTTCAACATTACCTTTTATAGTCAGTTGGACTGGGTCCGCATTTTCACAATAGACAGAAATTGTTTTTGAGAATGGGCCCGGGCGTCCATTGGGGTTATAAGCGACCTTAATCTCACCGGTTTTTCCCGAAGCTATAGGGTCTTTTGTCCAGCTCGGGGTGGTGCATCCGCAAGAAGCAACAACCTGTTTAACAATAAGAGGAGCGTCTCCGGTATTCTTTATTGTAAATGTATGATTGGCAAGTCCTCCGTCTTCAGGAATGTTTCCGTAATCATATATATTATTATCCAAGGTAAATGCGGCCTTTACCGTATTAACACCGGCTGTCTGGTTTTGAGCGGAAACCAGACAGCTTATAAATAAAAACCCCAGAAAGGTTTTCAGACTTTTCCTGACCATGCTTTTTTATTGATTAATTAGTTTTAGGTATAACATTACCTTTTATTGTCAGGATAAAACTTCCGGTTTTTCCATTGCTATATACCGATATTGTTTTTGTAAATGGTCCCGGACGGTTTGTCGGGTCGAATGTTACTTTAATATCACCGGTATTTCCCGAGGCAATCGGCTCTTTAGTCCAGTCCGGAGTGGTGCATCCGCATGATGCCACAACTTTTGTTACAACCAATGCTACTTCACCATCATTTTTTATTTTAAAGGAATGGGTTACAGGGCCTGCTGTTTCGTTAATGTCTCCGAAATCATGAATTGCTTCGCCCACTACAGCGATGGATGCCTCTTTCTGTTGCGCTGATGCCATACTTGCAGTTAGCAAGATTAGTGAAAATGCAAATAAAATACGTTTCATTTTTATTTTTATTTTTAGTTAATACGGTGCAAAGTTAATGTTTTTAAGGTAAATTGTATCTTTTAATAGTTTATTTTTTCTTAATATATGTTTGAAATGTATATGGAAACAGGTGTTTCTCATCACATGGAAAATCCTCGTTTTCCGTCATAATCCATTCGTTATTATTTATTTCGGAAAAAAAAGTGTCTGCATTTTCAAATGTATGGTGCACATACGTTACATAAAGCTTGTCGGCAAATACAATCGCCTGCTTATAAACATTGGCTCCTCCTATGATAAAAATTTCGTTTTCATTCTTGTGTTTGCTGATCGCCGCATCCAGGCTGTCAACTATTTCACAATCTTTGAATGATGCTTGGGCATTTCCGGTTATAACCACATTTGTCCTGTTCGGTAATGCTCCTTTGGGTAATGATTCAAATGTTTTCCGGCCCATAATTACCGTGTGGCCGGTTGTAAGTTCTTTGAATCGTTTCATGTCATTGGGAAGCCTCCATAGAAGATCATTTTTTGCTCCTATGGCTCCGTTTGCCGCGATTGCTACTATAATGGATATCATATTGTAATCTTGATTTATGACTTGTTTTTAAACGGAAACTTCGCCCTTTATATGCGGGTGAGGGTTATAGTTGGTAAGTTCAAAGTCTTCGAATTTAAAATCGAAGATGTTTTTTACTTCCGGATTCAGATTCATTTGAGGAAGCGGGCGCGTGTCACGCGTCAGTTGTAATTTTACCTGTTCGAGGAGGTTAAGATAGATGTGAGCGTCACCAAATGTATGTATAAAGTCTCCGGCCTTGAGGTCTGTTACCTGGGCCATCATTTTTAATAATAAAGCATATGAGGCAATATTGAACGGAACACCGAGGAAAATATCGGCGCTACGTTGATAAAGTTGTAAACTGAGGCGTCCGTTTGCTACATAAAACTGAAAAAAGGCATGACACGGCGGAAGATTCATGTTTTTTAAATCACCTACATTCCAGGAACTGACCAGGATACGTCGTGAATCAGGGTTGTTTTTTATTGTTTGTACAACTTCACTTATCTGGTCTATATGCCCGCCTTGATAATCGGGCCACGAGCGCCACTGATATCCGTATATATGTCCCAGCTCTCCGTTTGTATCGGCCCATTCATTCCATATACGAACCCCATTGTCCTGAAGGTATTTAACATTCGTATCCCCTTTTAAAAACCACAGCAATTCATATATGATTGATTTGAAGTGTAACTTTTTGGTGGTAACCATGGGGAAGCCATCTTCCAGATTGAATCGCATCTGATGTCCGAAAACACTGATTGTGCCCGTGCCGGTGCGATCTTCCTTTTTGACGCCTTCGTGAAGAACACGTTCTAATAAATCTAAATATTGCTTCATAATTATTTTTATATCAAGCTGCAAAGATAATAAAAAATTGTATATTTGCGGAACTGCAAAAAAGACCGGTTTTATTAAAAAGAACTTAACTTTTAATAATATATGTATGAAGAAAATTTTATTTGTAGCATTGGCGGCGGTAGCGTTGTTGTCGTGTAAGGAAGAGGTGAAAAATGTGCAAACACTTTCAGGATTGAATACAAAAGATTTTGCCGGTAAGGTGGATGGTAAAAAGACCGGATTGTATATTCTGAAAAATTCACTGGGATTAGAAGCTTGTATAACGAATTACGGCGGACGCCTGGTGTCATTGTTGATCCCGGACAGGGATGGGAATCTGAAAGATGTGGTACTTGGATATGGGAGTATTGCAGAATATCTGGCTGCTGATGGAAATTACGGCGCTTTGATCGGTCGGTATGGTAATCGGATCAAAAATGCGACGTTTACATTAGATGGGGTTGAATATCAGTTACCTGAAAATAATAACGGGCATTGTCTGCATGGTGGTCCTAAAGGTTTCCATAATCAGGTTTGGGATGCGGAACAGATCGATGCTCAGACGCTTAAATTGACTTATCTTTCAAAAGATGGTGAAGAAGGATTTCCCGGTAATCTGAATGTTTCGGTAATATATAAATTAACGGATCAAAATGCGATTGATATTCAATACGAAGCGACAACGGATAAACCTACTGTAGTTAATCTTACAAATCATAGCTATTTTAATCTTTCAGGAAAACTCAATACTCAGATTCTGGATCATTATATTTATATTAATGCAGACTCATTTACTGCAGTAGATAAAACACTTATACCGGTAGCCATAACTCCGGTAGATAGTACTCCGATGGATTTGCGTCGTCCGATGCTTATAAGCGCCGGCATTAATGAAGATTATGAACAGTTGGAGTTGGGTAGAGGTTATGATCATAATTGGGTTTTAAATACAAAGGGTGACATTTCACAAATTGCAGCAAAAGTTTACCATGATGGAAGCGGCATTGTGATGGATGTTTATACGAATGAACCGGGAATACAATTTTACAGCGGAAATTTTATGGCGAACTCCGATAAAGGTAAGCTTGATGTGAAGTATCTTCACCGTGGCGCTCTTTGTTTGGAAACGCAACATTATCCGGATAGTCCGAATCAACCATCTTTCCCGAGTACTGTTCTTCGTCCGGGAGAGAAGTATCATAGTCGTTGCATCTATATGTTTAAAACAGTGCCTGCTCCGATCAATTAATCCTGTGAATTAATATATAAACCGGCATATCTGAATGATGAGAAAGATATGCCGGTTTGCTTTTATAATCAACTTATACATATTGAAATGATGGAATTTAAAAAGATATCTTTACTATTTGTCTGCTCTGTTCTTTTTATGGGTGTGATTGACGCACAGAAAGTTATACGGTTATGGGAGGGTGATCCTCCGACAAGTAATGGGATTACGGAAAACGAGTCGGTGGGGGAAGGTTCCTCTTCTATTACAAATGTGTCTGTCCCGCAGTTGGCAATCTATCTGCCGGAGAAGGTAAACAAGACGGGTATGGCTGTTGTAATATGCCCCGGTGGCGGATATTCCGGATTGGCATATGACCATGAAGGGATAATGGTCGCAAAATGGTTTAATGAGGAGGGGATAACGGCATTTATCCTTAAATACCGAATGCCGAATAAGCATAAAGATATACCGCTCAGTGATGTGCAACAAGCGATACGTTATGTTCGCGAACATGCCACGGAATATGGTATAGATGTATCAAAGATTGGTGTATGCGGATTCTCGGCAGGAGGACACCTGGCATCTGCTGCATCCAATCATTTTGCTATATCGGGAATCAGTACGCGTCCTGATTTTTCCATCTTGTTCTATCCTGTAATAACAATGACGGAGTTTACACATATAGGTTCGCGGAATAACCTTTTGGGAGAAAATCCTTCATCGACGGATATTTATATTTTTTCCAATGAGAAACAGGTGAATGTGAATACTCCTCCAACCATACTATTATTAAGTGACGATGATAAAGTCGTCCTTCCGGAAAACAGCATTTGGTATTACGAAGCATTAAAAAGAAATAATATTCCTGCTGCTATGTATATATTTCCCTCCGGCGGACATGGTTGGGGATTTCGTGAAAGCTATAAATATCATAAACAAATGGCTGACCTTCTTTCTGAATGGCTCAAGTCGTTATCCGACTAAGTCGTCTTTTATGTATTGAATAAAATTTATATTATCTTTTGCAAAAAAAACAGAAGATAGCTGCGGTTCAGCGATGCAAAAATGTTTTTTTTGCATTGCTCTCAACTTTCGCTATCTTTGCACGGTTTTTTAAAATAGGATAAGATATGGAAATAGTAGCAAGCGGAATACGTCCGACAGGAAATTTGCATCTTGGTAACTACTTTGGTGCGGTAAAGAGTTTTTTGAAAATGCAATATGAATATGATTGTTTTTTCTTTATTGCCGACTGGCATTCTCTGACAACGCATCCGAATCCGGCCAATCTGCGGCAAAGCGTAAAAACGATCCTGGCTGAGTACCTTGCTTGCGGTTTGGATCCCGAAAGAGCGACGATCTATGTTCAAAGTGATGTGCGGGAAGTTGCAGAGCTTTATCTTTATCTGAATATGAATGCTTATCTGGGTGAACTGGAGCGTGTAACAACCTTTAAGGAGAAAGTACGTTCCCAGCCGGAAAATGTGAATGCGGGTCTTCTCACTTATCCTACTTTAATGGCTTCGGATATCATTATTCATAGAGCCGTTAAGGTGCCTGTCGGAAAGGATCAGGAACAGAATATGGAAATGGCCCGTAAATTTGCACGTCGTTTTAATAATATTTACGATGTTGAATTCTTTCCGGAGCCGGCATCTTTCCATTTGTCGGACAAAGCGGTAAAAGTCCCGGGACTGGATGGTTCCGGTAAGATGGGTAAAAGCGAAGGCAATGCGATCTATCTCGTGGATGATGAAAAAACAATCAGTAAGAAGGTGATGCGTGCAGTTACCGATTCCGGACCTACGGAACCTGATAGTGAAAAACCGGAGGCTATACAGAATCTTTTTACCATGATGGAGATTGTATCCGGGAAAGATACTTATGATTATTTTAATGAAAAATATAATACTTGTGAAATTCGTTATGGTGATATGAAAAAACAACTTGCAGCGGACATTAATGCATTTTGCGCCCCTGTAAGAGAACGGATTAATGAGATCGTAGCTGATGAGGAGTATCTGGATAAAGTTGTAAGGATGGGTGCGGAAAAAGCGTCTGTCAGTGCGGCCAAAACACTGAATGAAGTACGCCGGATAATCGGATTTAAACCTTACTGATAAGAAGTACATGGAGTTGATAGTTGATAAATATTCACAAAAAACGTTTGCAATATAAAAATATGTTGTACTTTTGCCTCTGATTTTAAAATATAGTTTTAATATTAATATTAGGTAAAATGAAAAAGGTATTTATCTCTATGGCGGTTGCTGCGATGTTAACACTTGTAGCATGTGGCGGCGGAAGCAAATCTACTGATTCTGCAAAAGAAACAGGAAAGGAAGCGACAGAAAAAACAGAAACAAAAAGTGAAGTTTCTGCATCATCAGGTAAACTTGATGAATATATCAAGTTGATTGAAAAAGCAACTCCGTTATTGGAAAAGGTTTCAAAAGGCGATATGAATGCAGTACAAGAGTATACTAAAATTACGGAAGAAATGAGTAAACTCGCGACAGATCTGCAGGCTGAACTGGCCAACAGTCCGGAATTGATGAAAAAGTATACGGATGCTTATCAGAAATTCTCAGAAGAAGCTGCTAAATTAATGGGTCAGCAGTAAAATTTGTTTAAAACAATAGAAAGAAAGCCGTTTCAATATTTGAGATGGCTTTTTTTATTTGACCGGTGTGCCTATTATATTTGAAACAAAGCGGTTAAATCCGTCGACGTTAAACTTATACCCCAGATAAACGACGGCGATTTGGTTGTTTTTATTGAAAAGGAAGTGGCTTGTATCAAGCGCATCGAGCTCGTGCAGGACATGTGCTCCGATAAAATAGTCTTTATTATAATAGCAGGCTCCTGTACGGAAATAATTGCATCCGCCTAATTTTGTTTTTTTTGAGAAAGGGTCATCGGAAAGCATTTCATAAGAGTAGCGTTGGCTGGATATTCCGATCATATCCGACAGAAATAAGACCCAATGACGTCCTACAACAAAATTGTAAGAATATCCGACGCCTAATTCGTATTTATACATGTTAATTTTACTGATACCTATTTCGGATATCCATTCATCATCCTTAAATTCCGAGTTTTGAAGGTTTGTATTGAAATCATAATCCGAGTAACCGAGCGCCAGAATAAGGGTTCCCGCACTTTTTAATTGACGAAAAACCGGGTTGATCGTATTTCCGTACGCCATTTTTTTTCCGTTCGGGAAAAAACTTATTTGTGCCGAGCGTGAACGAAAATAGGTACCATCCAATGCGACCTTTTCGGGGTGTGTATTCTCTTCTTCGGTTATGAAATCTTCAAGATTGGAAATACTTAGATTATTTAACCAGAAAACCTCAGCACTGATGGCAAAAAAGCGGGTAAAAGTATTGAAACTGAATCGTTCATTTTTTTTTTTGTTTTTACCGTCAATGCCGAAACTATAGCCGAAGGCAAAGATATTCCATCCGATGTCGGCTCCGACATATTTCAGCGGTTCGGAATCAAAGATAATCTTTTTCTCAGTATCACTTTGGGGGTGAACAGTAAAGAATGGCGTCTGAACAGTTCCTAATAATCTAAATTTTAGCCTGTTCGATTCGTTTTTCAGGTATTCCGGATTATACTTATATGCCTTGCGGAATGCTATGTATTTATCATGAACCCATGATGATGATTTTTGAGTGTTTAAACTTTCTATGGCAGGAGATTCCTGCGCATATATACTGTTGGACAGCAGCAATGATATTATTGCCGGCAAAATGTATCTGTAGGAATAAAAAAAACTGCACATCTCCATCGTCTCATTTACGACAACAAAGATATGCAGATTCTTTAATTCGACAAAGGTTTACAATAATACCTTGGGATTAATATTTTCTTTTTCGATGTCTTTGAAATAATTGTATGTGCCGACTTTAATTTCTGCACATGCCGCTTCATCGCATACGATAATTCCCTTGGGATGCAATTGTAATGCGGTTATTGTCCACATCTGGTTGACACTGCCTTCAATCGCCTGCTGAAGCGCCCGGGCTTTATTATGACCATTTGCAACTATGAGCACTTCTTTGGCATCCATCACTGTACCTACGCCGACGGTTAATGCCGTTTTCGGAACTTTATTCACATCACCTCCGAAGAAACGTGAGTTTGCGATTATGGTATCGGTAGTAAGGGATTTTATACGGGTGCGGGAAGACAAGGAGGAGCCGGGTTCGTTGAATGCAACATGCCCATCCGGGCCTATACCTCCAAGGAATAAATCAATTCCTCCGGCCTTTTTAATGCGTTCCTCGTAATCCATGCACTCAGCTTCCAGGCTTTTAGCATTTCCGTTTAGGATATTTACGTTTTTTTCTTGTATATCGATATGATTGAAAAAATTATTCCACATGAAAGAATGGTAACTTTCCGGATGTTCTTTAGGTATTCCTACATATTCGTCCATGTTGAAGGTAATTACATTTTTGAAAGAAACAGTCCCTTTCTTGTTTAGTTTTATGAGTTCTTTATATATTCCCAGCGGAGAGGAACCGGTAGGCAGACCAAGTACAAACGGTTTTTTTACAGTCGGCTTTGCATTGTTGATTTTAGCAGCGATATAATATGCTGCCCATTTGGATAATGTTTCGTAGTTAGGTTCGATGATGACTCTCATAGTTATAATTTATAAGTTTAAAGTTTTTCCAGTAACCGGGTTGTTTGTTCAATGTTTCATTCTTTCAGGATCATTGCAGGCGTTCAGCCATTGCTTTTCCGAGTGCGATACATTGTTCGTCCGTACAGATGTTTTGTTTTTGTTCGACGGGGTTGCCGACAATTTCCCATTTCATCGTTTCCCCGAAAGCGGCCAATCGTTTCACTGCCGCCCCTGCCCATGTGAATGAGCCAAAGTATCCGAATAAACGATCTTTGATTTCGCGTAATTCTATTCTGTTGAGCAGAGAGTCAATTTCAGGGAATATCTGATTGCTGTATGTCGGGCTACCGATAATAACACCTTTATAATTAAATATATCACGTAATATGTAAGACGAATGACAATTGCTTACATTGTGCATCTTTATATCCCGGACACCTCCGTCGGATAGGGCGGATGCTATTGTTTCGGCCATATGTTCGGTATGTCCGTACATGCTTCCGTATATAAGCGTTACACCATTGATTCCTTCATAACGGCTTAGTCTGTCATAGGTTTCTATAGCTTTCGTTTTTTGCTCATTCCATACCGGACCGTGTGTCGAACAAATCATCTGTATATCCACATCAGCCAGTTTTTGTAAAGCTTTTTGTACAGGGTTACCGTATTTGCCTACAATGTTAGAGTAATACCGGATCATTTCACTCCAATACCGGGTTGTGTTCATGTCTTTGTCAATAATCCCCCCGTCTAATGTTCCGAATGTCCCGAACGCATCAGCCGAAAAAAGTATTTTATCTGTTTCGTCGTAGGTGAACATCACTTCCGGCCAGTGTACCATTGGTGCTGTATAGAATTTGAGTTGATGAGACCCGGTGTCGAGTATATCTCCGTCTTTTACTTCATATAAACCATCGGTAATGTTGTAATATCCGGCGAGCATACCGAATGTCAGTTTGTTTCCGATAATCTGAATATTCGGATATTTTTTGCGCAACAAATGGATACTTCCCGAATGGTCTGGTTCCATATGGTTGATTATCAGATAGTCAAGATCCTGTCCGTTTAATGCCCGATCTATCTTTCCGAAAAATAATTCCGAATAACAGAGATCAACAGTGTCTATAAGTATATTTTTATTTCCGGTAATCAGATACGAGTTGTAAGAAACCCCATAAGGTAATGGCCAGAGGTTTTCAAACAATTTTTTCTGACGGTCATTGACTCCTACGTAATAAATATTATTAACAATTAATTTCATTTTATGTTTTTTGTCCTGATTATTTTTTATTAGAGTTTTGTTTATTCACGGTTGCAGCACCTTTTTTCAAAGCTCTCCAAACGAAGTATACGCCCATTAGTACAAACGGGATACTGAGTAATTGTCCCATATTAAGCACCATGCCTTCTTCGAAGGCTTCCTGGTCGTTTTTCAGGAATTCAATAAAGAAGCGCGCTGTAAAGATGCAAATCATGAATATTCCAAAGATAAGCCCTTCTTTTTTCCATGCATCCTTCTTGAAGTAAAGCCACATACACAGGGCGAATGTTATTAAGTAACAGATTGCTTCATATAACTGAGTCGGGTGACTGGGAGCAGAGAATATCGGCTCGGCGCCTTGTCTCCATGCATGCAGGTTTTTGATGAAGCGAAACCCCCATGGAAGGTCGGTGGGATGACCGTAAACCTCATGGTTCATAAGGTTGCCGAGCCGTATCAACGCTGCGACCAGACCGGTTGGTGTGACAAGCTTATCAAACGTCCACAACATGCTTTTATGGGTAATTTTTTTCGAATAGAAATAGATGGCGATAATGATACCCAGCACGCCTCCGTGACTTGCCAGTCCGCCTTCCCAGACCTTCAATATTTCTATCGGATGGGAAAGATAGTATTCCGGAGCATAGAAGAGGCAGTGGCCAAGGCGTGCGCCGATGATTGTTCCGCCAAGCGTGTAATATAATAACGGATCCAGCCATTTGGGGTTGATATCCTCGCGTTTCCACATCTGCTCTACGATTTTATATCCGATGGCAAACCCGATGATGAACATGAGCGCATACCACCGGATTTCCTTTGCTCCTATGGAAAATATGACGGGATCCGCAGTCCAGGTGATTTCTAATAAAGACATGTTTTTTATACTAATCGTTTAATAAGATCTTCTGTTTCTCCGTAAAGCATATGGATTACCGGTATTTCAATCATTGTATATGCTCCGGGTTGTTGTTTTGTTGAGGCGCGTGCTACAGCTACCAATATTTGCGCCGTCAGGGCCGGATTGTTTATTTTCATATCAAACCCGATCAGTTGATTTTGTGTTTTTCCGGATACACCTTTACGAATAAGCTTTACGCCATGTCCCATATCCAGCAGATCATCAACTGAGTCAACTTGTATTACATGGGTTTCATCATGTGCAAAATAATCATCTTTTTTGATGGCTGCTGCTACAGTAGCAAATTTGTGGCCTTTT
The DNA here is from genome assembly GCA_031285685.1 of Tannerella sp. Lineage (GTDB taxonomy): Bacteria > Bacteroidota > Bacteroidia > Bacteroidales > Tannerellaceae > Tannerella. The sequence goes on along the minus strand of JAITVS010000410.1, from coordinate 31,651 downwards.
TCAATTTCTATGTATACCATGCGGCGATGAATGCCGGTTCCTAAAGGAATCGTCATGCTTAAGGCCGCTTTGACTCCTTTTATAGCTTTGACGGCAACCGTATGTCCCATGCTCATTCCCGGCCCGAAGTTTGTATATGTAATTCCTTTCGGAACCATCGCTTCGAGAAGGGTGCGTACGATAGAATCGCTACCCGGGTCCCATCCGGCGGCAATAACGGATACGGCTTTATTTTTCTTCGCTTCTTTGGCAAGACTGCGGCGCAGGTCAACGATCTGTCCATGTATGTCAAAGCTATCAACCGTATTAATCCCTAAAGCCAGCGCTTCTTTGGCAAATTTTTCAACCTGACGCGTCGGAGTAGCAAGGATTGCAACATCTACTTTTTTAAGTTTTGAAATACTGTCGGTTACAGTATAAGGTTTTAATTCCGTAGGAATGTCTTTCGCGTTACGGCGTACAACCCCTGCTATTTCAAAATCCGCAGACGCTTCCAGTGCTTCCAAAACATATTTTCCAATATTTCCATATCCCACAATTGCTGCTCTTATTTTTTTCATACGCTTGAATATTTATTGCTTAATGTTTATGCATTTTAAGAGATGCAAAAGTAATAATTATTACCTGATTTGCAAGTTTGTTACGGAATTATTTTTATCCGGATTTTGTAGTTACCGGCCTGATTTTTATCTTTACATGATAAATGCTAAAATTTTTATGTCACATTTAAAAATTCACATATTAGGTTGTGGTTCTGCAACGCCGACTCTTCGCCATGCCCCGACAGCACAGATTGTCGATTTACGGGATAAATTATACCTGATAGACTGCGGTGAAGGGACGCAACTTCAGATGCGCCGTTATAAAGTGCGCTTCAACAGACTAAATCATGTATTTATTTCTCATATGCATGGAGATCATTGTTTTGGACTGCCGGGATTAATCTCTACGCTTGGAATGCTTGGTCGGAGCGGTGAATTAGTTATTCACGGGCCTGCCGGTACAGAGTCTTTTATGTCGCCCGTTTTATCGCAATTCTGCCGGGAGCTACCCCATAAAGTCCGTTTAAATATTATCGATCCGCAAAAAAATGAGATGATCATGGAAGACCGTTCATTGGAAGTTTATTCGATACCTCTTAAGCATAGGATACCTACCTGTGGTTTTTTATTTTCAGAGAAACCGCAGGAGCCTCATATTTTACGTGAGATGATCGATTTTTACCGTGTGCCGTTGAAAGAAATCGTAAATATAAAACAAGGCAGGGATTATATTACGGAAGATGGGACTGTAATACCTTATACGCGGCTTACCCGCCCGGCAGATCCTCCGAAACGTTACGCTTATTGTTCGGATACGGCATTTTCTCCCTCAATTATACCTTATATAGAAAACGTTGATTGTTTGTATCATGAGGCCACATTTTTGGAAAAAGACATGCCTCGTGCAAAAGAAACATTTCACTCTACGGCGCGGCAGGCGGCAGAGATTGCTTTGCGGGCCGGAGTAAAGCAATTGGTATTGGGTCATTACTCCGCCCGATACGAAGATTTGAACGGCTTTATAGAAGAAGCCGGAACTGTTTTTCCGAATGTTGTTTTGTCGGAAGAAGGGAAGGTGATAATCGCCTGATGCTTTACTTAACAACAGCGATTTTTGCAACTACACTTTCCGAAGCATCGGATGTTGTCGTGAGAACAAGGTATACTCCTGTTGCGACGCGATTTCCGTTGCTGTTACGGCAGCTCCATACAAGTTGGTTTCCGACGGCACGTCCCTGATATATCAGGTTTCCGTTTATATCCGTTATTTTTACATTCGCATTGTTTGTCAGGCCGGTAATGGTTACTTTGTCGTTGTGTTCCGGACGGACGGGATTGGGAAATGCGTATACATCAGAAAATGGGGTTGATCCGCTTGTTACTCCGCTGCTGAAAGAAACAAGACCATTGCTGGTTCCGAAAAAGACTTCTCCAGTTTTATTGTTTATAGCAATGCTGTTTATCGTATTAGACAATAAAGGAGAATTATCCGTATTGAAGTTGTATATCGTCTCAGAGCCGTCTTCGTTGATGAGAAAAACTCCCTGACTACCGGTTCCGATCCATTTCTGGTTGTCCGCATCGACGGCAATCGCAGTGACTGATTCTCCACTCAGGAAATAAGCTTCACCGTCACGTACAAGGCGCGAGCAGGCTAATTGTTCCGGATTGTCAATAGCGCGCGAAGGAGTACTGCATTTTAACGGTCCGATATTAGTCCCTATCCATATAGTACCATTCCGGTCTTCCGCCATACAAAGAAATTCACCGGGCGTAATAGATCCTCCGGTGCTACTTTGGGCATCTTTAAACGAAGTGAAAGAATTGCATATATCGTCGGATTGGTCATCGATGGTTCCTTTATCGTCAATAACAACTATTTTTGCATTATCATATGGTACATTTACCCACTTGTGACCTCGGGATGTGATGAGTATTTTGTCTAACTTATCAGCGTTATTGAGAGGAGAATAATACAGCGATTTCCATTCCCCGTTCGCTTTTAAGACATTAATTGCATTTGTGACAAGGCAGTTTGTCGCCCACAAGTTTTTCTGGCTGTCAAAACAAACACTTCCTATACGGACAAAGTTCAGAGTAGTGTTCGCAGACTTTAAAGTGCTGTTGTTTATGCTGTAAAGATTGACAAATTCATTGTTTCTAAGTTCGATGATACCTTCTCCGTAAGTGGCGATGTAGTAATGGTTTTCGTCGTCAGGGTCAACTGCAACACCCATATAATCCCAGCTTTCGGTGCCGATCAGTTTTCTAATTTCATTGTCGGCGATTGATTCATCGAAATTATTCCATTCTTTGTTTTCATAAATCATAAAAGTTCCGGGCCTAAACGAACGAGCAAGTAGTCGGTCTCCTCCTGTGATAAGTAATCTGTCGTTATGAATAGTCATGAAAGCATCATAGTTGCGCTTGGGGCTGTTTATGGTAATGTCCGAAACAAATTTGGTGAATTTGTTATTACTGTCTTTTTGTATGCCGATAAGACCGTTTGTTCCTGATGCAATCCAGTATTTCCCATCTTCTTTTAATGACACGACATCTTCTATTATTCCTATATTTACATAGATGAAATTATTCATGTCGGAATAAATGTACAGATTATCAGCTGTATATGCTATAAGTTCCTTGTTTTGAACGGTTATGTCTTTTATGTATGATTGCTTCATCAATGTTTTTGTTTCTCCTTCGGATGTCTCATAATAAAGTCCGTCTTTTTTGACACAAAAAATAAGATGATCTTTAAACAGATTCATTCTTATAATAGTGTCTTCCTGGTTAAGACCTGCATTGCTTAATATTTTTTTTTCCCAAACATTGGTATCAACAAGATTGGCTTTTGTATGGGCTTTTAATAATCCTTCTTTTGTGGAAGCGATAATGGTATCTCCCCATATACAGACAGAGTTTACAACCTTATCCAATTTATAAGTATCCAGGATTTCCTGTTTGTCAAGGTTCACAGCCAGAATTCCGAAATCGGTTGAAAAATAGGCGAAATGATTATAAAAATAGATGTCGTTAACGGTTTTACTTTGTACATTTGACGAGTTTTTAAGGTGCGGTATGTTTTTAAATCCGCCTTCACCATACAGATCAATGTTTCCGTTACTGTAAACAATAACTAATGTGTGCATGTCAGGACTGTATTTAATCAGTCTTATATCCGTATCGCTTAGTCCGTTTTGCTTTGAATACAAAAAGATTTCCCCGTCATTTTTTCCATAACTATATAAAGCGCCGTTTGCCAGCACAAAAATACGTTCGTTTGTTTCTGCGATACCTGTCGCATTATGATAAGCAAGATATGTATTCCAGTCTTTATTATTTTGTGCTTCTGACAAGTGTGTGAATAGCAATGAAACAATAACCGTTATAAAATATTTGAAATTCATATAGTTTTTAATGTTTAGGGTTTAAATAATAATCGCGTTTCATTTGTTGTCAATGAACTAATTTAAGTCGTTCGGCGAATTTACGTGTAGCAATGGCGCGGTGACTTATCTTATTTTTTATATCCGCGCCTAATTCCGCAAATGTTTCATTATAACTATCCGGCACAAATATGGGATCGTACCCAAAGCCTGTCTTGCCGCGTTTATCTTCTATTATTTGTCCGTTAATAACACCTTCGAAAAATTCATCATTGCCGTTTGTTACTAATGCTATTACAGTACGGAAACGCGCTTTTCGGTTTTGTTTGCCTTCAAGCGCACTGAGTAATTTATCCATGTTCGCATTTGAGTCGTGTGTGTCACCAGCGTAACGTGCCGAACGTACTCCGGGTTCACCGTTGAGAATTTCGACCTCAAGACCTGTGTCATCGGCAAAACAGTCATAACCGAAGTGTTCTTTTACATATTTTGCTTTCTGCAGCGCATTGCCTTCCAATGTATCTTCCGTTTCAGGGATGTCGTCATGACAACCGATGTCGGAAAGGCTTACGATATTGATCTCACCTGAAACAATTGCACGTACTTCTTCCAGTTTATGAGCGTTATTTGTTGCAAAAACAATCGTTTTCATTCATTTATAGTTTAATACAAAGAAAATATGAGGCCATACATATAACGACAAAAGACAATTAAAATTGTTTTGTAGAGAAAGTCTTTTTAACTTATGATTTTGCGTGAGTGATTTTATGCTGCTATGTTTTTATTTGTTCGAAACCTTCTCCATAGACGCCTTGTACGTTTCCTTGCGATATAAATGCTTGGTTATCTATATTTTTTATCATGCGGAAGATCATGGCGCTTTCTTTCTTTTTAGCTAACAGGACAATGACTTTTATCGGTTGTTTGGAATAACCTCCTTCTCCGTTGAGGATAGTACACCCCCTGTCTAAATTTTTTATAATTGATTCGACGATTTCTTCATGTTTTTTTGAAAAGATAAAAAATTGTACAGATTGATTGTTTGCATTCAGAACATGGTCAAGTATATACATTTCGGTAAACATGATTACATAGCCGAAAACAATCTTATCTATATTATGAAAAATCAGATATGAGCATGCGATTATGATAAGATCACAATATAGTAATGCCCGTCCGATTGAAACATTCTTGTATTTGTTGATAATCGCACCGATAATATCGGTTCCGCCGGTACTGCCGTTTGCCGAGAAAATAATTCCTAATCCGGTTCCGCAGAGGACACCTCCGATAAGTATTGCCATGAATGGTTCTCCGCTGACAAGCGCTTTACCTTTTAGCAGCCATTCGAAAAACATCAAAGTAAAAGTGAGGCATATGATGCCAAACAGAGAATTGATCACAAAACGACGGCCGAGAATTTTGAATGCGAAAACGAGCAGTACGACGTTTATTGCCGCGTATGAAACCGATACGGGTATTTTTGTGGCATAAAATATGAGGGAGGCGATGCCGGTAAGCCCTCCCGGGACTATTTCATTAGAAAGTATAAATCCGTTAAATCCGAATCCGTACAAAACCGTACCTAAAAAAATCATGATATAATCCTTGATCGGGTGATATATCTTGGCAAAAGACTTTCTCATAAATTCGTATAAATTAGAACGTATTTTTTATTTGATAAAAGTGGAATGGTATCTTTAAGCCAAGATACATTCCGCTTTTATACTATTTGATTTTTTAAATCACGATATTAACAATTTTCTTCGGTACGACAATTACCTTTTTCGGCGGTTTGCCTTCGAGCCATTTTGTCGCATGTTCGTTTTCAAGTACTGTTTTTTCAATTTCTTCGCGCGACATATCTGCCGGCAACTCAAGATTGAAGCGTGTTTTACCATTGAATGAAATCGCATAAGTAACAATATCCTCTATCAGATAGTCTTCGTTATGCACAGGCCATTCCGCATCGCATATTGTAGTTTCATATCCTGATTTATGCCACAATTCTTCGGAAATATGCGGTGCGAACGGAGCTAATACGATCAGTAGTTTTTCGAGTATAGCACGTTTCCTGCACTTCATGGCGGTCAATTCATTGACACAAATCATAAATGCGCTGACAGATGTATTAAAAGAGAAATGTTCTATGTCGAAAGTCACTTTCTTTATCAGTTTATGTAGTGATTTAAGTTCCTCCGGTGTAGGCTCTTCGTTTGATACGATCCATTCTCCGGAATTGCCGTAAAACAAATTCCAGAGCTTTTTCAGGAAACGGTGCACACCGTCAATACCGTTTGTATCCCATGGTTTTGATTGTTCGAGCGGACCAAGGAACATTTCATACATACGTAACGTGTCGGCTCCGAATTTTTCAACAATCACATCCGGATTAACTACGTTAAACATTGATTTTGACATCTTTTCAACGGCCCACCCACAGATATATTTATCGTTTTCCAGTATGAATTCCGCATTCGCAAATTCCGGACGCCATGATTTGAATTGCTCTAAATCCAGCACGTCATTGTTTACGATGTTTACATCAACATGTAACGGCGTTACATCATGCTGATCTTTTAAATTCATTGACACAAATTTGTTTGTTCCGTTTATTCTGTATACAAAGTTGGAGCGTCCCTGAATCATGCCCTGATTGATCAGTTTTTTGAACGGTTCGTCGTCACAGATAACCCCCGTGTCATATAAAAACTTATTCCAGAAGCGGCTGTAGATAAGGTGTCCTGTTGCATGTTCCGTTCCTCCGAGGTACAGGTCGACATTACGCCAGTATTCGTTTGTTTTTTTATCAACAAGCGTTTTATCGTTGTGCGGGTCTTCATAGCGGATGTAGTAAGCCGAAGAACCGGCAAATCCCGGCATCGTATTCAATTCAAGCGGAAATATCGTTTTGTTGTCGATTCTCGATGTTTCCACTACTTGTTTATGGGTCGTATCCCATGCCCACTTTTCGGCGCGTCCTAATGGAGGCTCGCCGGTTTCAGTCGGCAAAAATTTGTCTACGGCCGGAAGTTCCAACGGCAGACATTCTTCCGGTAATGGTCGAGGTAGTCCGTCCGTGTCGTAATAAATGGGGAATGGTTCTCCCCAATAACGCTGGCGGCTGAAAATCGCATCGCGTAAACGGAAGTTTACTTTTATTCTACCTAAGCCTTTTTCTTCGATGTATGCTTTTGTTTTGGCAATTGCTTCGGGTACATCCAGGCCGTTTAAAACAAGTCCGTCTTCAATTTCTTTTCCGGTCTGCGGAGAATTCATCATGACGCCTTCTTTCGCGTCGAAGCTTTCTTCCGAAATGTCACATCCTTCAATAAGCGGAACGATCGGCAGACTGAAATGTTTGGCAAACGCATAGTCGCGGCTGTCATGTGCGGGAACCGCCATGATAGCGCCTGTCCCGTAACCTGCCAGTACATAGTCACTCACCCAAACGGGGATTGCTTCATTTGTCAGCGGGTTGATTGCATATGATCCGGTAAATACACCGGTTATCTTTTTGTCCATTTGACGCTCACGTTCAGTTTTCTTTTTCGCGGCAACTTTATAAGTTTCCACTTCTCCTTTCTGTGCAGAAGTAGTAAGTCGGTCTACCAATTCGCTTTCAGGCGCAAGCACCATGAATGTAACACCGAAAATCGTATCCGCGCGGGTGGTGAAAATGGTAAATTCAATATCCGAATCCTTTACTTTGAATTGCATTTCAGCCCCTTCACTGCGTCCGATCCAGTTGCGTTGTGTTTCTTTCAGCGAATCCGTCCAGTCAATTTTGTCCAGGCCATCCAATAGTCGCTGTGAATAGGCCGATACGCGTAAACACCACTGGCGCATCACCTTTTGTTCGACCGGATGACCTCCACGTTCGGATACACCGTTGATAACTTCGTCGTTGGCCAGAACGGTACCTAATGCGGCACACCAATTCACCATCGTATCGCCAAGGTAAGCGAGGCGATAATTCAGTAATATCTCTTGTTTTTCTTTTTCACCTTTTGCTTTCCATTCATCTGCCGTGAATGAAAGTTCGCAACCGCAGGCAATGTTCATACCTTCTGTTCCTACCTGTTCGAATGCCTGAATGAGCTCTTCTATCGGACGCGCCTGCTGTTCGTCATAGCAATAATAGCTATTGAACATTTTGATAAATGCCCATTGTGTCCAATGGTAATATTCAGGTTCGGATGTGCGTATCTCGCGACTCCAGTCGTAACAAAAACCGATTTTGTCCATCTGTTCGCGGTAGCGGTTTATATTTTTTTCGGTTGTAATGGCCGGATGTTGTCCTGTTTGTATGGCGTATTGTTCGGCAGGCAATCCGTATGCGTCATATCCCATCGGATGCAGTACATTAAAACCTTGTAAACGTTTGAAGCGCGAGTAGATATCAGATGCAATATATCCGAGCGGATGCCCTACATGCAATCCGGCTCCGGATGGATACGGAAACATATCCAGTACATATAGTTTCTGTTTTTTTTCGTCTTCTTTGACCTCGTATGTCTTGTCGGCAACCCATTTTGCCTGCCACGTTCTCTCGATTTCTTTAAAGTTGTATTCCATCACTTAATGTCCTGCATTTTAAATTTTACAAATAGAGTACAAAGGTAACGCAAGCCGAGCGAAGTACAAAACAAACTTGTTTGTTTTTATTTCCAAGGCGCTGCTTACCTTCTGTTATTCAGACAAAAGGTAACGCAAGCCGTGCGAAGTACAAAACAAACTTAATTCGAACAATGGATTATTGTCTGCTTATATAATTCTAGAACTATTCACTCAGCTTTTTCATTTTAAAGTCTGTTCCACAGTCGAAGCAATGATATGTTTTGCTGATGAATGGTAAAGGGAAGCCTAACAGCAATACGGAAATTGCAAATGTTTTTCCCGAGAGTTTATTTTTTGAGACTTCGCCGGAGCCACAATTCGGGCACTTCTTATTAATGTTTTTGTTTGTCAAAATGGAGATTATTAATAGTTTTTTTGCGGAAAACAGAACAGTGTTGTCTGATCGGATTGAAGGATGAGTTCTTTGCCTGAAAAGTCGATGGTATAAAATCCGTTGTAAACAAAGTCAAATGTGTCAACCAGCGAAATCTGTAATAATTTGCCTTCGAGTGTCCAAACTCCGGAGACTGCATGGGAGTTAAAGCCCGGTAGCATTATTGTTCCATCTGTTTTTAGTTCAATGTTCTCCTGACAATAACCTGACATCGAAATATGGAGATGTTTCTCAGTATACGGTATATATGTTTCATCTTCGTAAATAATATAATCAAGGCACCAACTCTGTTGTGTTAATCGTTCGGATACGGAAGGACGAGTCGCAAAGTATACTGCAGTTGAAGTAATTACGGTCGCAATGGCAATAATAGCGATTAGTCGCAGCAACTTCTCAAGGATTGGTAGTTTTGAACTCACATTGTCAAGGCTGGTCTGACTTTTCAGAGATTGCAGGTCCTCTTTTTTCATGTAACCGCCATCGATTAAGATCGCTACGGCTTTTTGAATGTCGCCTTCCTTCACCTGCAGTTTGACTCCGCCTATTGCATTGGAAAAGAACGGGTTCACCTGTACAGTCAACTCATCCAATACACGGCATTCTATTCCGTCTGCTTCAAGTCGTCCCCGCGGAATAGCCAGCTCCACAGGGTGAGAGAATGTTATTATAGTTACAAAATTATCCAAATGTAGTTTGTTTTAAATAATAAAACTCCGTCATTCCCACAATCGGGGTAACAATCGTATGTAATAAAGTACCAAAAAACAACACGAAAATATTTCGCGGATTGTTATTTTTTGATGCAAAATTCGACGGTTTTCCATAAAAAATGTGTCAAATATAGATGAATATGTTAAAACAACAAAGTGTTTGTATCCATATTGTTGTCTGAATATTCTGATGTGTCATGAATTAAAAGATGTAAAACCACTGTCCGAGAAATCTGTTTGCAAATTATTGCGAGTATTTTGCTTATATTTGTATTATAATTCAATAGTAAGACACGTATGGAAAAGATCAGAAAATATTTTACAGTGTTAATCAGGAAGGCTCCGTTGCCGGAGTTGTCACGTTTTGATGCGGAGAAAAAATTGCAGGCGTGTTCGATTGCCAAATGGGAATATTTTTATGCTTCATTTTTTTAAAAATCCGGTTGCGGACATACCTCTCCCGCTGAAATTCACAAATCCGTTTTCTTATGTACCACATTCGCTTTGTGTGATGGCGGCAGAAGAAGTGCGTGATTATCTGAATATGCAGACGCAATGGACGGCAGAGCTTGCGGAAGGGAAGATGTTTGGCGTGTTGATTGTTCAAACGCTATCCGGTGAAATCGGTTATCTCGCTGCGTTTTCCGGCAATCTGGCACATGAGAATAAGCATGACTTTTTTGTGACGCCGGTATATGATTTGCTGGATCCGACCGGTTTTTTTGTTCCCGAGGAAAAGCAGATATCTGAAATCAACCGGCGGATTGACATGCTATTGGCTGATGCAGTGTACATGCGTATGAAAGAGGAACTTGAAAATACACTTGTAGTAGGTGAGCAACGGATAATGAAGGCAAAATCCGATTTAAAACAGGCGAAAGCGATGCGGAATCAGTGCCGGACTTTAAATCCGGATAAAGAGGATCTTGTCCGGATGGTACAGGATAGTCAGTTTCAGAAGGCGGAATTAAAAAGGCTGGAGCGAAGTACTCGTGAAGAAGCGGATGCGTTGCAGGGAGAAATTCGGTTGTTTGAAAGTCAAATAAGTGCGTTGAAAGAAGAACGTGCGACCCGTAGTTTTGCCTTGCAGAAGAAATTGTTTGATCATTTTCGTGTTTTGAATGCCAGAGGTGATGAAAAAGGATTGCTTGAAATTTTTGAAAAATCCGTAGGAAAACTGCCGCCTGCCGGGGCCGGAGAGTGTGCAGCGCCCAAACTTTTACAATATGCTTATCGAAATCAGATGCGTCCGTTGGCAATGGCGGAATTTTGGCGGGAGGATAATTCCAGGACTGACGGTTGCCGTAAACGGACGAATGAATTACGCTGGGATGGTTATTATTATCCGGCCTGTAAGGGCAAGTGTGAACCGATTCTGAATTTTATGTTGCAAGGGATTGATGTAGAAAAAGATACTTTGTATACTACCATAGAAAATGCAGGAGAAAAAACTGCGATTGTGTTTGAAGATGAATGGTTGGTTGCGATAAATAAGCCGCCCGGCATGCTGTCCGTTCCAGGAAAAGAAACGTTGGAATCTGTTTACTCCCTGATGCAGGAACGTTTTCCTAACGCTACCGGCCCTTTAGTTGTACATCGTTTGGATATGGATACGTCGGGACTGATGCTTTTGGCAAAAACCAAAGAAGTACATGAAGCGTTGCAACGAATGTTTGCCGCGAGAAAAATCAAGAAGACATATCTTGCTCTTTTGGATGGAATGCTAACTGATGAGGAGGGTGAGATAACGCTTCCGTTATGCCCTGATCCGGACAATCGCCCGATGCAAATTGTTCATTATCGATATGGAAAGCAAGCGATTTCACATTATAAGGTGTTGAGATACATTGGTTCACAGACGCTTGTTGAGTTTTGTCCGTTAACAGGGCGAACGCATCAGTTACGTGTGCACGCAGCTCATCCGGATGGCCTGAATTCGCCTATTCATGGCGATCGCCTATACGGACAGCCGGCAGAACGTTTATATCTTCATGCCTATTCGTTGGAGTTTATTCATCCGGTTACCGGTGAGGGGATATTTGTTGCCGTTGATTGTTCTTTTGTAAAAGAGTAATAAATTATTTATATTTATAGTGAATTAAGACTTTGATTATTAGTGCGGAATTTTTTTTGGAAGATTAAAATGAAAAAATAAAGCGAATCACTGTTCATTGTTGATTCGCCTTATGTTAGTTTATACCGGATTTATTTCAACGCTTCAAGAACTTTTTCCATCATTGTCCATACGCTGTTTTCCGTCTGGGCTGTGTAGAAGTTTCCGTCAATTTCGGATTTTTCATCTGTTGCAACTGCCTTTTGAACAGCGGCTTTTGCCAATGGGTGGACGGCGATCTTTTTGCCTTCCGTAATACCTGCAAATTCGAAGATCATTCCTGCGGCACAGTGTCCGATCATTAATTTCCCCTTTTCTCCAAATGTTTTTATGACGGCCATCATATCCTGATTATATGGTTTGTCCGCATTCTCGCTGAATTTCGGAATTGCGTCTCCACATCCGAATACAAGTGCATCGTATTCGTCTTCATGTCTTTTCAGGTTTGCAATAACATCGTCTGTAATCAATGTCAAACCTGAATTGGTTTTGATTTCTTTGTTTTCTGCCACTGCAAAAACTTTATATGAAATACCGTTTTCGAAAAATGCTTCCAGATATTGGAATAAACCGAATCCGTTCACCGGATTAACTGCTAATACTGCAACTTTCTTTGCCATAATTTTAAATATTTAAGTGAAACAATAGTTATCAAAAATAAGTTTATTACTTTTGTATTGCAAAGCTACGATATTGAATCTAAAAAAACAATAAGGTACTTATGAATAAGATACTTACATGGAGGTAACAATTGCTGATTAATAACCGGATATGGGAACAAAAAAAATAGAAAATTTTCATCCGAACGGAATTTGTCCGATTCGTGATATTTTGGACCGGCTGGGAGATAAGTGGTCCATATTGGTTTTGATAACACTTGACACAAACGGGATCATGCGGTTTAAAGATGTACATAACTCGATTGCGGATATTTCGCAGCGGATGCTGACGGTTACATTACGTATATTAGAGGCGGACGGATTGGTACTGAGGACCGTATATGCAGAGGTGCCTCCACGTGTAGAATACCGTCTGACAAAAAGAGGCGAGAGTTTGATTCCTCATCTGCAGGGTTTAGTGGATTGGGCGGTTGCACATACACAGGAAATAATGGGAAACCGTAAAATCACGCAATAAAATAATTTTCGAATGTCGTTTTTTTACACAATGTTTACAACGGATCGTCGTATCTTTGTCGTAAGATTTATAAATTAAAATTATGATGAAAACAGCGTATTTATCACTTGCACCCAATCTGGGTGTTAAGGATGTGGACGAAACGGTGAAATTTTATACCGAAGTTTTGGGCTTTAATCTTGCGATGAGTGTTCCTAACGGAAATAAGTTGCAATGGGCGATGGTTAGTAACGGCGGCGCTGTTATTATGTTTCAGGAGCAGAATAATTTAATAGAAGAATATCCGGCAATTAAAGGACGTTCGATGTCCTCCGCAATTACTTTTTATATAAGAATGAAAAACATGAACATACTTTATGAAAAATTGAAAGGTACGGAGTATATAGCGAAAGACTTACATAAAACATTTTATGGTGCGGATGAATTTGCCGTTTTTGATAATAACGGGAATGTCCTGACTATCACAGAAAATAACGTGGAACCGACTACTGTTAAAAATTACGATAATCTGTTTCTGCCTGCTGATGATTATCAGCAAAGCGTTCGTTTTTATTCCGAAATTTTAGGTTTGGAAAAAAAGTTTGAATTTGCCGATGCAGGAATGGTTGCATTTAAAGTCGGAAATGAAGAACCGGCTATTATATTGAAAGACAGGATAAAATTTCCGGAGGCCCGGCCTACTATCTGGATAGAAGTGGAGGATACGAAAGCTGTTTATGAGCAGATGAAAGCGAAAGGCGTTACGTTTCTGTCCGAACCGTTTAAAATCCGCACAGGCTGGTCGGTTGAGTTTGCAGATCCTTCGGGGAATCACTTGGGATTTACAGATTATAAAAATGATTGAATCCTATAGTTTTACTACCACGTCGTTTCCGAATGACATAAAGATTAAATTAAAAGTTAATTATGTAATGTAAAGCGATGAGTGTTTTGCCAGATAAACAACTATTTATAATAATATTAAATTAAAAAAGCAATGGAAGGAATGGTTTGCCAGAGTTGCGGAATGCCGATGCGTGCCGCAGAAGAATTCGGAACGAATGCCGATAATAGTCAGAATCAGGAGTATTGCACATACTGCTATAAAGGAGGTGCTTTTACGAATGATGTAACAATGGATGAAATGATTGAGATCAATCTGAAGTATCTGGATGTTTACAACAAAGATGCTGAAGTAAAAGTGACAGAAGGAGAAGCGCGTGAACAAATGAAGCAGTATTTTCCTACGCTGAAACGTTGGTATAAAAATTAAAGCAGATGAAATTTAATGATCTTTCAATCACATTCCATACGGATAAAATAAGGGAATGTGTGGATTTTTATTGCCATTATTTTGATGCAAAGCTGACTTTTGATGCCGAATGGTATGTAATGGTTCGTTTGGTCAGTGATGATAGCATGCCGATTTATCTGTCGTTTCAGGGTAGTACGGATGAAATGAAAAGGGATATATTTGCGGGGGGAATATCACTTAATTTAAAAGTGGATGATGTTGATAGCTGCTATAAGAAACTTCAGCCGACCGGAATCTCTTTTGTCGAAAAAATTACCGATCATGAATGGGGAGATCGCGCTTTTTCCGTACAGGATCCGATAGGAAATCTACTTTATATTTATTCGGAACGCAAACTGGGTGATAAATATAAAGATGCGGTAAAAGAATAGTAAATGCAGGAAGGTTGCATATATATGGGAGTTGCCGGAATTAGTCTGACAACTCCTTTCCATTTATAATTTTGTGCTGTCTGTTGCCTGTTTGGTTTGTTTTCTGAATAGAATGGAGATAATAACGGTGATTCCGAGAAGGAAAGGATAGTACAGGTAAGGTATTACTTCTACCGGACTAACAGGAGCCAATCCCGCGGCAATTAGCAATTGGGCCCCGTAAGGTAAAAGGCTTTGGACGGAACAGGACACCGTATCTATCAGGCTTGCGATTCGTTTCGGATTGAGGCTGAATTTTTCTCCGATTTGTTTTGCCAGAGGACCGGTGATGATCAGTGCAATTGTATTGTTTGCCGTGCAGAGATCGGTAAAAGCAACCAGGCCGGCAATCGCGCCTTCCGCCTGTTTCGGAGAGTGAATATTATTTGTTAAATGGAGGATCAGCCAGCTTATTCCGCCGTTAAAACGTATGATTTCAAACATACCGCCGGCCATTAATGAAACAATGATCAGTTCGCCCATATCAATTACAATGCCGTTGCTTACCGCAGAACACCATTCCCAAACGGAGAAACCATGGGTTATTAACCCGATAATGCCGGATAAAACAATGCCTGTACTTAAAACCGTTATAACATTAACCCCGCATAGCGCCGTAATCAAAACGACGAGATAAGGAATTACCTTTAGCCATTCGATACTTTCTGCTTCCATCATCATCTGATACGAATCCATAAATCCCAGAATGACATAAATTATCAGAACAAGGACGGCAACCGGCATGACAAGTCTGAAGTTTGCCTTGAATTTATCTTTCATTTCGACCTGCTGGGTGCGTGTAGCAACAATTGTCGTATCGGAAATGAACGATAAATTATCTCCGAACATGGAGCCGCCTATTACGACCCCAACCAGCATCGGCAGACTAAGACCTGTTTGTGTGGAGATCCCGACAGCAATAGGGGTGAGCGCTGCGATCGTACCACAGGATGTTCCCATTGAAATGGAAATAAAACATGCAGCTAAGAATATGCTGGCCATGATTATATTTTCAGGCAGAAGGTAAAGGATCATGTTTACCGTAGCATCTACGGCCCCCATTGCACGCGCCGTACCAGAGAAAGCGCCGGCAAGTATAAAAATGACAACCATAAGCATGATTGTACTGTTGGCTGAGCCGCGACAGAAAATTTCTATACGCTGCATGATACTTCTTCCCTTAGAAAGTGCGATAGCAGTAACTGAAGCCGTTAAAAAAGCTACGGAAACGGGCATATCACTTAAGTCACGGGTAAAAATAAACGTGATAATATAAAGTAAAAAGAAAACACCCAAAGGAAGTAACGCTTTGCCTGAAGGGCGTGGATTTGTGTCATTATAATAACTCATGATGTTCCGGAGTTGATGATTGCACATGTTTTGATTTCGGACGACAAAGATAACTTATCCAGCTTTAAATAAATAAGATCAATAAAAGATATTGTTTGATAAGGACTTGCGGATGGCAGCTAATCGCAATATTGTTTTATCATTGCAGTGAGTGAGTACATGCTGAATGTCAACAATTAAAAGCTAAATATTAATGAGAAAAAATCATACTCATCTGTACTTTGATGTAAAAAAATCTGCAAAACATAATATCCCTGTCCATGTCGGCGAATACGGCACGTACAGTGCAGCCGATCTTGACTCGCGCATCCGGTGAACTTCTTTTGTCTCGCGGTTTTTTGAAGAACAAGGCTATAGCTGGGCTTTCTATTTTGTTATATTGGAAGGGCAGGATAGCCGGCAGGTTCAGAAAGTTTTGAAAATTAAATAGGAAATGTTATGTTTTGTCTCACACGTTTTGGGGATATAGTTGGTGATTTATAGCTGTTTTTTGTGAGTTTATAGCTATTAATAATTGGAGAAAGTAGTAAAAATACCAATAATTGGGGATTTTCTGGAGGTTTTTTAATGTGGACATTTGCGGCCGGATTGGGGACAATCTGAGAAACCAGATTAAATGACTAGTAAATGACTACACTGAGAGGAAAAGCCCTGATATTTCTTTTATTGGTATGCGCTTTATCCGCATATTCACAGGAGAGAGGGAGTATATCAGGAAAAATAACGTCTACGGAAGATGAAATTATAGATTTTGCATCGGTTTACTTTAAAAGAACAACTTACGGTACTTCGACGGATGCCAACGGACAATATACACTTGAAGCGCCTGCTGGAGAGTATACATTAGTTGTATCGACAATCGGATATGAAACTTTTGAGAAAAAGATAAAACTGATAACTGGGAAAAATCAACATCATGATATTGTTATTGCTTCAAAAGAGGAACAGTTAGAAGAGGTAGTGGTTATATCTAATGGGTTAAGTCGCTTGAAACGTTCGGCTTTCAATGTGGTGGCAATTGATGCTAAATCTTTGCAGAATTCCACACAAAGCCTGAGTGAAGCATTGGCGCAGGCTCCGGGCATGAAACTGCGCGAGTCGGGTGGTGTAGGGTCTGACATGCAGTTGATGATGGACGGATTCAGCGGTAAGCATATTAAAATATTTATTGACGGCGTACCGCAGGAAGGAGTGGGGAGTTCATTCGGACTGAATAATATCCCCATTAATTATGCAGAACGTATCGAAGTGTATAAAGGAGTTGTTCCTGTCGGCTTTGGAACAGACGCAATCGGGGGAGTAATCAATATTATTACCAAAAAGAATCAGAACAAGTGGTTTCTGGACGCATCCTATTCCTATGGATCGTTCAATACACATAAGTCCTATGTTAATTTCGGACAGACATTCAAAAGCGGTCTTACTTACGAAGTCAATGCTTTTCAAAATTACTCGGATAACGATTATTATGTAAATACTTCGGTAAAAGATTTTGAAACGGGGGCGATTAACAAGAAAAAGATTGAGCGTGTAAAGCGGTTTCATGATAATTATCATAATGAAGCTGTTTCCGGTAAAATCGGGATTGTGGACAAAGTTTGGGCAGACCGTCTGTTGTTTGGGTTCACTTATTCACGTATGTATAAAGAAATACAAACCGGAGTGCGTCAGGAGGTTGTTTTCGGTGGGAAATTTCGTGAGGGTTATTCTGTTATGCCGTCAGTGGAATATCGAAAGAGGGATTTGATAATTAAAGGACTGGATGTTGTTTTGACTGCTAACTACAATGATAATATAACGCACAATGTGGATACTTCTTCCTATGAATATAACTGGTATGGCGAAAAACGACTGATGAATTCTCCCGGTGAACAATCAAACCAGCATACCCGTTCGGATAATGAGAATTGGAATGGGACTTTTACCGTAAATTACCGCCTTAGCAAAGCACATGTTTTTACGTTTAATCATGTGTTGAATAATTTTGAACGTTCGAACAAGTCTGTTTTGAATAAAAATTCCGGATCGGATGCGATTCCGAAGGAAACCCGTAAAAATATCAGCGGGTTATCTTACCGGTTGATGCCTTCGGAACATTGGACTGCATCCGTGTTCGGGAAATATTATGACCAGTATGTTGCAGGTCCGATTGCTACAAGTTCCGCTCAGGATGACTATGTCCGTACTACCAATACTATCAATGCAATGGGGTATGGGGCCGCAGGTTCTTTTTTTATCATTAAAAGTCTGCAAACAAAATTATCTTATGAAAAGGCTTATCGTTTGCCGACTAATGATGAAATGTTTGGCGACGAAGACCTTGAAACCGGAGATTTATCCATAAAGCCGGAAAATAGCGACAATCTAAACTTCAATATAAGTTATAATGAGCTCTTTGGAAAGCATTTTATATATGTGGAAGGAGGATTGGTTTATCGTAATGCAAAGGATTATATCCAGCGTAAAATCACGAGTTTGAGTGGGGGTAAGTATGGAGCGGCTTATTCAAATCATGGTCGTGTGGAAACGAAAGGATTTAATCTTTCTGTCCGTTATGGTTTTGCAAAGTGGGTAAGTGTAGGCGGGAACTATACGGAAATGAACGTGCGCGACAATGTAAAGACTGTCAACGGCACAAACCAGGCCAGCCTTACTTACGGTGCGCGTATGCCCAATATGCCTTACCGGTTTTCAAACTCGGATGTGACTTTCTATTGGCATAATTTGGGAATGACAGGAAATATTTTGACTGTGTCCTACGACAATTTGTATATGCATCGCTTTCCGCTTTATTCCGAAGCGGTCGGTAGTGAGACCGAATTTATCGTACCGACACAATTTTCGCACAATCTGATGCTTTCATACAGCATAAAAAACGGACGTTATAACTTATCATTCGAATGCCGGAACTTTACGAACGAAAAATTATATGATAATTTCAGCCTGCAAAAAGCCGGCAGGGCATTCTACGGCAAGGTGAGGGTTTATCTGGGAAGTTAAGAAATAAGTGAATCGACTATATTTTTAGATATAATAAATTCAAATTAATTAAATATTGGACAATATGAAAAAGAATTTTTTAATGAGAAGTTTTGCTGCTGTTGTATTGGCAGGGTGTGTATTTGTGTCTTGTAGTGATGATAATCCTTCTGTTGATAATGGCAACGGAACCGTTGAATCCAGCTATGTTATAGCCGCTTCGGTAGGCGATGAAGCAAATTATCTGCTGACAGCCGAATCGTTGAGTAAAGGATCTGTTACTACCGTAAATAATGGTCTCACAACAGAAAGTGTAACTCAATGGATTTATTTCGATAATAAATACCTGTATCGTTTGGTTTATAACCAGGGAAATGCGGGAGTGACATCTTCTTATATACTGAATTCCAGTGGTAAAGTAGAGGAGCGTGATTATACATATGAAGTAAAGCGTTTTACCTCATATGGTACATATGATGATTATATCATCACGTCTTCTACAGGCGATTTGGGTGAAACATATGCCGATGCAAACGGTTATCAGCCTAAAGGTTTTCTGTTCTCTTATTTAAACGTGCCGAATGAAACTTATACAACAAACACGAATAATGTCGTTTGGTCGGAGAATTATCTCGGAAACGGAGAATATGTTACGCTGGCGGGTATATTGCAGGTAGGTAATAAAATATATTCGGCACCTATTCCAATGGGTTTGAGTCAATATGGTGCAGCGGCAAATGACGGCGAGTATGTTGTCTACCCGGAATTGGTAAAGCAAGAGTCGGGAGGCAGCAATAGTAGCGCTTATGTGAAGGGTGAGTTACAGTGGACACAGTATCCGGACGAAGCATGGGTTGCTATTTATAATGATCAGAATTTTAACAATCCGAAATTAATCAAAACAGATAAAATCAGCTATGCTTGCGGACGTATGAAATCGCAGTATTACCAGACAATCTGGGCGGCTGATAACGGTGATGTTTATGTATTCTCGCCAAGTTATGCGAAAACTATGACTGCTGATGTACAGAAGACAACATTGCCTGCCGGTGTTGTTCGTATCAAATCGGGAACGGAAGCGTTTGATACAGACTACTATTGCAATCTTGAAGAACAAACGGGAGGCAGATCATTTTTGCGTTGCTGGCACATTGTCGACGATTATTTCCTGATGTTAATGTATGACAGGCCTTTGACGGAAAGTGGATTTGTTGCAACAGAACTAGCTGTTTTCAAAGGAGAAGACAAAAAACTAACTTATATAACAGGTATTCCTTCGGGAGATATCGTTTCCGGGTTCGGAAATACTCCGTATGCGGAAGATGGCCTTGCTTATCTGCCGGTAACAACGACAGATGATAACGTACCGGCCATATACGTAATTAATCCGAAAACAGCTGTTGCTACGAAAGGCCTTACTGTTACGGCGGACGCAGTTAGCGGAGTTGGTAAGTTAACTTATTCGAGGGATTGATTCTGATGCTCAGACAGATTTCTTATACACAAAGGACGGAAATCATGTCCTGATTGTAATTCTCCTGTTTCCGCGAAAGCGGAGGCAGGAGGAAATTTTTAATTCTATAAAACAAACAAATGGTTAAATTATTAATTGATTTATTGGATTTTCTGAGAACATGTGCACCATTACTCACGTCTGTGGCAGTTCTTACTTTTTTGTGTATTTTATTGGCAAAATCGATAAAAAAGCATTCGACAATATATTACATAGTTTTGGCAATACCGTTTGCGCTGGTCGCTATTCCATTCGTTGCCCGGATGTGTGGAATTGAAATGGCGGGCTTTAACAGGGTGCCGTTTCTTGGGGAGATTATGAGAGATTATATACATATGGGGACATTCGGGCATCCTTTGTTGATCATTATTATGTATATGGGAGCGCTTAATCCCAAAATTCCGAGTGTCGGCAAACTAATGTCCATACGGAAAGAGCTGTCTATCATTTGCGGTTTTCCGGTTCTCACACATTCCTTAATCCGTGTTTTCAATAATCTGCCGGGTGCGTTAAAATTTTTTACCGACAATGAAGAATATTTAGCCAACACCAAAGTTGTGAGTGAAGCGGGCGCGGGAATAAGTAGCTTTAGTTATATTTTGGGTATTTTGATGTTGCTAATATTCATCCCTCTTTGGGTCACATCGTTCGGTGCAGTACGTAAACGTATGGGTGGTGTGAAATGGAAGAAATTGCAGAGATGGTCGTACGTTCTGTATGCGACATTGTTTATCCATGCTATGTGTATAGCCATAGGAGGAATGCTTAATCCAAGAGGAGGAGGTGCGTCAAAACAAACGCCGGCGGTTGAAGCAACAGCAACAACTGGAGAACATGCACATGGTGGGCATGGCGAATCGGCTATGCCCGTGGCAGGCTTACAAAGGGAACAAGAACATAAATCCGCGAAATCCGAAAGTGAAGGACAGAGAGAGCATACTGAGTCTGCAAGAAAAGGGCAAGGTGAAGCCGTAAATTCGGAAAGAGGCAGACAAGGGCAAACTCAGCAAACAGCCGGACCGGCAACAAGTGGCGGACGTATGCCAAGCAAAGGTTTTGCGGATATTGAAGTCAGCGCTCAGGCAAAACGATATATTCACATGTTTTCTCTGGTTCTGATATTCGGTTCGTATTTATTTCTCCGGTTAAGAAAAGCAAGGAAAGATGCAGCAAGAAAAAATAAAACATCTGTATAGCTGATTTAGATCTATGTTTTATATTCTCGTTATGTTAAACAGATTACCTCGTTTTATGGTTTAAGATGGGGTGATTTTTTTGCAATGATATTAGAAATAAACAATGTACATATGAAAATATACTGTTTAATCGTATTACTATTTGTTTTAACGTTAGGCGACTCTTTTTCTCAGGAAGATATTTGTATCGGTAAAAAATATAAGATGTATTCCGGCTATCTTCAGGAAGAGAGGGAATATCAGGTCTATCTTCCTGTATCATACAATGAAAATGGTGATGTCTCTCAAAAATATCCGGTCATATACCTGATTGACGGAGAATCCTTTTTTCACAGTCTGACGGCAATACATCAATCATTTACTAAAGGTAGAATGTCCCGGATGCCCGAATGTGTTATTGTTGGCATTGTCAGTACTGATAGAACGCGTGATTTAACACCGACAATGTCTGCTTATCGCCGTGATGGTACTGTTCAGGAAGGGGATAAGGAAATGGGAGGTGAAAGTGACGTTTTTGCTGATTTTCTGACGAAAGAATTACGTCATATTATTGATTCGGCTTTTCTTACGAGCGGAAAAAATATTCTGTTCGGTCACTCCTACGGAGGGTTGTTTGTGTTGAATATATTTTTGAAGCAGACAGAAACCTTTGATACCTATATTGCTGTTGACCCCAGCCTGTGGTGGGATAATGCAAGGTTGGCGAAAGAAGCTATAGACATTGTAAAAACAAAGCAATTTTCAGATAAAACACTATATATCGGAGTTGCCGGAATGGCACGTCCGGATAATAAATACATACACCTGGATGTGATGAATAACTTTCTAAACGAAACACTTCCAGTAGGCGAAGAGAATGGTTTGAAGTATTATTCAAAAATATTCCCAGATGAAAATCACGGCAGTATCCCAATACCAGCCATGATAGACGCATTTAAGCAGATATATATAGGTCATGACAAAATAGGGAAATAAAAAATGAAATTCTGAGGTTGTTTGCCCGGAACGTTATCTGGAATTTACATCGTCCCGAAAATAAAGGAATTGCCACCAATAAGGAAGTGCTCCTTTATACAGTCAACAGAGAAGGTCTGGTCAGGCAGAATTACTGCTATGATGGGTATGACGCAAATAATTTCGTATACGATAATTTAGGTAATGCTATTGCTGGACAATTCTGAATTTGAGATTTGTTTATAGAAAGGGTGGAGTAATTATGCTCCATCCTTTTTTGACTAAAAAAACTTCTTAAAGCAAATTGAAGTTATCTCAGAATAATAAAATATCCTCTGTATTAGGCTTATTCATGCTAGGTGTTAACAATCAAGAGGAAGAACAAATTCTTGGAAAAGAAGAATTAAAAAACAGGGATTCAGCAGATAAAAATGTAGGAAGAATTCTGATTGGGTTGCTTTTTTGATAACAAATATTTACATTTGCAGAGTTGACAATTTATTATTATGAGGAAGCATACAATGATTCATCTTTTTCTTATTGGATAAATATTGATTTTGTATGGAGGAAATATGTCTGGATTCTTCAATAAATATAGTTTCGGCTTCATTATTGAAGATGTCTGATTACCCCACAACTTTCACTATATCTATAAAAACTTGCAGATACGACCGGATAAACTAAATATTAATGTTAAATACAAAAACTATGTGTAAAGTACAAATGAAAAACAAAAGGATGTGGACGTATTTTATTGCGTTGGCTCTTCTTTTAACGAACAGTACCCACGTGTTTTCGCAGTTGTCGGTTCGTGGTGTCGTTCATGACACCACAGGCGAAACGCTGATCGGCGTGAATGTCGTCGAAAAAGGTACTACAAACGGAACCGTAACGAATGCCGACGGTGAATATTCATTGGCGGTCGAAAAAGGAAAGACAATGATTTTTTCTTATGTCGGTTATATCAGTCAGGAGGTAGAAGTGACATCGTCAACTATGAATATCATCCTGCAGGAAGATTTACAGGCGTTGGAAGAAGTGGTTGTTATCGGTTACGGCAGTATGACCCGTAAAGATATCACCAGTTCGATCACGACCGTAAACGCGAAAGATCTGAATGTCGGGGTGTATTCTTCGCCGGCGCAATTGTTACAAGGAAAAGTGCCGGGTCTGACGGTTACTCAAAGTAGTGATCCGAACGCGACTCCTTCCGTTACACTTCGTGGGGCTTCGACACTCCGTACGGGTGAAGCGCAGGAGCCTTATTATGTGATTGATGGTGTTCCGGGCATTTCACTATCATTGATCGCACCCGAAGATATCGAATCGATCGATGTGCTTCGCGATGCTTCCGCAACAGCTATTTACGGTTCGAAAGCGGCCAATGGGGTTATCATTGTTACGACAAAGCGGGGCAGCAAAGACAAAACATCGATCAGTTACAACGGGTATATTGCCATTGATGAAGTAGCAAAGCGCTGGGACATGATGACTGCCGATCAATACCGGAACTGGTTGCAAAGTAACAACAAGGCTATCGACCCGAATGATGATTTAGGTTACAATACCGATTGGCAGAAGGAAGTACAACGTACAGGCGTATCTCATAATCACAATGTATCGATCTCCGGAGGAAGCGAAAAAACGACCTATAGTGCAAGTATCAATTACATGAATATTGAAGGCGTTATTAAGAATTCGGATATGACACGTTATAACGGCCGTGCTTTCGTTGAAACGAAAGGGTTGAACGATCGCCTGAAACTCTCCTTTAATTTAAATGCCGGTGTTACGGAGCAAAGTAATGTGTTTGCGGAAGATGACGGTTTGAGTATTTATGATGCGATGTGTTATTATTTGCCTTTCTCACCGGTAAAAAAGGAGGATGGTTCCTGGTTTGAACGACCCACCCGCTCCCAGTACTATAACCCGGTGGCCTTGATTGAGGAAAATACCCACTTTACAAAAAGTAAACGCCTACAGGCAACGGCAAAAGCTTCGCTTGATATTTGGGATGGTTTGACATATGATGTCAATTTGTCTTATCAGAATGAACAATATACCTATAATTATTATAATACATCCAGGTCCATGTCTGCTCAGGGCGCAAACGGAAAGGCGTCGCGCGCCGCAGTAGAACATGAAAAGAAAATCATGGAGATGTATTTCAACTATGATAAGACATTCGATCTGGTTCATAAAGTGGGCGCTATGGTTGGTTATTCCTGGGAAGAAAGTAATAACAACGACGGCTTTCAGGCTACGGCGTCAAACTTTTTCAATGACGATTTGCTCTACTACAACATGGGGCTGTCAAATAACAGCGACCGGATTGATTACGGAGGCTATCAGCTTTCCACTCTTCGTATGATTTCACTTTTCGGACGTGTGAATTATTCCTATAACAGTAAGTATTTGTTTCAGACTACGGTGCGTCGCGATGGTTCTTCGGCTTTTGGTAAAAACAATCGTTGGGCTACCTTTCCGTCAGCCTCTGTCGCATGGCGTCTGACTGAAGAGTCATTTATAAGAAATCTGAATATATTCGACGACCTCAAATTTCGCGTAGGGTATGGAGTGAGTGGTAATTCATTCGGATTTGACGCGTTTACAGCCACTCAGGTATATGGCGGAACAGGTTGGACAACGAATTCATCCGGTAACCCGATCCAGACCTTGGGAGCTACCCGCAATGCCAATCCCGATCTGAAATGGGAGCGTACAGGTATGTTAAATATCGGTTTGGATTTCGGTTTTTTCAAGAATCGTTTAGGCGGTACGATCGAGTATTACGATAAGACGACCGATGATTTGATTGCCGATTATCAGGTATCTACCACGCAATATCTATATGGCTGGATGACGACCAATGTAGGCAAGATCAGCAACAAAGGAGTGGAATTGACAATTAATGCCGTTCCTGTGCTGTCGAGAGATTTTAACTGGTCTACCACTCTTAACTTGTCGCATAACAAAAACCGGGTAGAGAGTATTTCCAATGATGAATTTTCGGTCGATTATATGGATAAGGCATATCTGAACGCGCCCGGACAAAGCGCTATGCCGAGCCAGCGCATTATGGAAGGCAGTCCGATCGGGACATTCTATACCTGGGAATGGGCAGGTTATAATGAAGAAGGTGTTTCGACATTTTATGTACGTGATCCGGAAACGGGAGAGCGTACGGGCGAAACAACCGTTAAACCGGGATATAGCGATTTGACTAAGACCGGAAGCGCACAACCGAAGTTGAATTTTGGTTGGAACAATACACTTTCATATAAAAATTTGTCATTGAACATGTTTTTTCAGGGTGTGACAGGAAATAAAATTTTGAACGCTACACGTGCCCGCCTGTCCAATATCGGCGATGCCGGTGTTCGTAATCTGCTCGCCAGTGTGGCTGATACGGAAAAAGGAACGGATATTAACTCGCACTATCTGTCCGATCGTTATCTGGAAGACGGCAGTTATCTTCGTCTTTCAACTCTTTCTTTGGCTTATAATTTTGGAAAAATGGGCGACTGGATATACAATCTTCGTTTGTATGCAACTTGTAATAATGTATTTGTGCTGACAAACTACAAGGGGATGGACCCCGAAATTACATTAGGAGGTATCGAACCGGGTATCGATAATCGTAAAACCTATCCTAAAACCCGTACGTTTATGTTGGGTGTAAATATTAACTTCTAATTCAGACTTTTATGAAACGAATAAATATAAAATTCTTTTGGAGCGTCGCTCTTTTAACCGTAGCGGCAAGTTGTACGGATCTGGATGTGAAAATCAAATCACAATATACGGAATTTCCGGACTCGGAGGATGCGATCGATGCGATCTCGGGGAGTGTTTACAGCAGTTATCGTGAAGCGATGGGGCGTGACCATTGGTTGGTCCAAAGTATCTCTTCCGATGAATGTGTGTCGGTGGCGATCGGCGGTGATTATTTCGATGGTGGACGTTATCGTGACCTGCATCTTCATACCTGGAATGCTGATCATGGAATAATCCCGTCGATATGGAATTCTGCCATGAACGGAGTGAATACCTGTAATCGCGTATTAGCTCTGCTGGGTGATGATGAAAGTGCAGGCGCAGCTCCTATACGGGCTATGCGTGCTTATTACTATTTCATCATTATGGATAATTTCGGCGATGCGCCAATTATGAAAGCAATGGGGGGTGAACAGCCCGATCGTTCTCCCCGCGCCGATGTTTGCCGGTTTATAGAAGAAGAGTTGCTTACCGTAATGGACCGTTTAACAACAACGGTCGATGCGACGACTTATGGTAAAGCAACCCGCTATATGGCTCAGGCATTATTGGCTAAAGTATACTTGAACTGGGCGGTTTATACGGCAAGTGATGTGGCGAATTATAATCCGACGGATGCTAATCCGAAATTGAACGACGTTGTTGCGATGTGCGACGCGATCATTGCTTCCGGTCGGTTTAATTTAAGTGATTCTTATAGGTCTAAGTTTCTGCCGACCAACGGCTCGCATATTAAAGATTTTATCTTTGTAATACCGTTTGATCGGGTAACACAACGAGGAATGAATTATGCCCGTTTCTGGACACACCGCGAAGGACGTGCGCAGTTTGACCATCAGATGGCGGCTTCGGTTGCCGGAGTTCTTCGCGCTTTGCCGGAATATTACGATAAATTTAATCTGGAAGGGGATGAGCGGAACAAAATATGGCTGACCGGAAAGCAATATTACTGGAAAGATTATGCGATAACAAGCAATCCTTTTACGATCAATACAACGAATGGTGGCGTGAATCAGTATTATACGGGTGCGGATAAAGACGACCCGATTGTTTGGCAGGTCGAACTTACAAAAGAGGTTTATCTTCGCCCTGAGTTGGGAAATCCGGAGGAAACGCTTAATGCGGGCGCCGACCTGCTTGGCAAATCAATGGGGTATCGTTCCATCAAGTTTTATATGGATCCGAATACAACCAGTGATGATGGGCGTAGCCAGAGTAATGATGTGCCGGTCTTCCGTTATGCGGATGTATTGTTGATGAAAGCGGAAGCCATCCTTCGTGGCGCAACCGCTACAACCGGTGATACTCCGATGTCGTTGATTAATCAAATCCGCGCTTATGTGAACGCGCCGTCGATGATTGCCGCTCCGACTTTGGATGATGTGCTGGACGAGCGCGCCCGTGAATTTACCGATGAATCCTGGCGTCGTAACGACTTGATCCGTTTCGGTAAATTTGAAGATCTTTGGGGATTACGTTATATTTATCCGCAAGGTACAACGGAAAAGTATCGTCGTATCTTCCCGTTGCCGACAGAGGTAATGAATACCAATACAAACTGGATTCAGAATAAAGGATATTAATATAAAATATTAAATATGAGAAATATAGCATGCGGATTGCTCTTCGTGCCGATTCTCTTTTTTTCTTGTGTCGGGGATGCCGGAAATAAAAGCGAGAATCTGTTGTCTTATGTAGATACCCGCATAGGAACAGCGCCGAGCATAACAAAAACAGCCGGTATGTTCGGAAAGAAAACCGAAGAGTTCGGTCAGACTTTACCTGCAGTGATGGAGCCTAACGGTATGAATTTCTGGACCGCGCAAACTCAGGATACCGAACGGAAGTGTAAAGCTCCTTACTATTATGAGGACGAAAAGATTCAGGGATTTCGCAATTCACATTGGATTGTGGGCGGATGCACACAGGATTACGGCTCAATGACATTGATGCCGCTCTCCGGCGCTCTTAAATATTTGCCCGAAGATCGGGCGAGCCGGTTTCTGCACGCGGATGAGGTTGCGACTCCCGCCTATTACTCCGTTTTATTAAAAGATTATGATCTCTTTGCTGAGATGACCGGACGTTCGCGGTCCGCCATTTTTCGCTTTACCTATCAACAACCGGAAGCTGCCTGGTTAGTTGTAAATCCGAACAGTGACGAAGGGGAGGGATATATCGAAATCGATACGGATAAAAAGCAGATACGCGGATATAATCCTGTTCATCGCATTTATCAGGGATGGGGCGAGTCCGCAGGGTATAGCGGGTATTTTATTATTCAATATGAAAATGAGATTGAAGAATACGGAACATTTTCCGGTGACAGTTTGTTTGCAAATCAGAAACAAATCGCTCAACGTCCGGGAATCGGTGCGTATATCCGGTTTAGAGTAGTGCAGGGAGAGCCGGTATTGGTGAAAACGGCATCATCCTTTACGGATATGAAAGGCGCTCAAAAAAACTTAGATGCGGAAATTCCCCATTGGGATTTTGAACAAACCCGTCGGGAGTTGACCGGTATCTGGACACAGCGACTGTCGCAAATCACAGTACAAACGGACAAAGCAAATGATAAAAAACTGTTTTACGGAGCTTTATACCGCGCATCTTTTCTGCCTCGTACATTCAATGACGCAGATGGACGTTATCCTGCTTTTTCCGCAGGAGCTCCTATCCGACAATTGCAGGCAGGAGAAAGTTATTACGAAGATTTCAGCATGTGGGATACGTATCGCGCCCTTCATCCGCTGATTACCATTCTGACGCCCGACAAAGTCGGTGAAATGATGCAGTCGTTGGTTTATAATTATGAACAAGGGGGATGGTTACCTATCTTCCCCTGTTGGAACAGTTATACGGCAGCTATGATCGGCGACCATTGTATTTCGGTATTGGGAGACGCTTATGTGAAAGGAATTCGTAATTTCGATATGGAAAAAGCATACGAAGGAATGTGGCAAAATGCTTTCCAAACGCCTTCCGATTTTGCCGAATATAAGAACGGAATGGGGCGGCGGGCTTTAGCGTCATATCTGAAATATGGTTATATTCCTTTGGAAGACTCCGTAAAAGAGGCTTTTCATACGGAAGAGCAGGTGTCGCGTACCTTGGAATACGCTTATGACGACTTTGTTCTTTCCCGGATAGCCAGGATGTTGAACAAGGAAGAGGATTATCATATTCTTGCCAAACGTTCGATGAACTATAAAAATGTGATCGATCCGATTACCGGCTATGCTCAGGGCAGATATGCCGACGGTTCTTTTTTGCAGGAAGATAATGCTTTCGGGTTTGTGAAATTTATTACCGAAGGTGCTCCCTGTCACTATACATGGTATGTTCCCCACGATGTGAAGGGTTTGATGGAATGTATGGGTGGAAAAGAAAATTACATCACAAAACTTGATTCTATGTTTAGCGAAAAACGTTACTGGCACGGGAATGAACCGTGTCATCAGGTCGCGTTCATGTTCAATTATGCCGGTCAGCCCTGGAAAACACAACGCGAAGTGCGGCATATCATGCAAACGGAATATTTGAACGAGCCCGGCGGATTGTCCGGAAATGATGATGCCGGACAAATGGCGGCCTGGTATCTGTTTGCCGCCATGGGATTTTATCCGGTATGCCCCGGTACGCCTTATTACGTCTTGGCGAGTCCTTCCTTTCCGCAATTGACTATACGGTTGGAAAATGGGAAATTTTTTACGGTAAAAGCGCAGAATGCTTCCGATGAAAATATTTATATCCAATCGGCTAAGTTGAACGGGAAGGAATATGTCCGGAATTACATTCTGCATGACGATATCATGTCCGGAGGAACTTTTGAATTTGTGATGGGGGCGCAGCCTAATAAAGAATGGGGTTCGCTTCCGGCGGATTGTCCGCCTGTTAATTAGAGAATATCGTAGCCCTCATTTTTATTGTGGCGATATATATAATTTTTTATATTTATTATGTATATTTGCATTCTTAGCTGTTGTGTTTTTTCATAAGGAATATGCCGGGAAAAGCTTAAAATACAGAAGGTTATGGGTAAAGGAAAGAAACATCATTATAACAGGTTATTTCTGGATAAGTTAGCTTATACCGGCAACTATAGTACACCTACTACTATTAGTAGCTGGGCTTTTAGTGCGAAAGAATGTCACTTTTCTCCGCAGAAAACGGCTTCTAATATACCTGTACTTCCGGATGATGAACATTGCCTGTGGATACAGGTCTGTGGTCTGACTACTTTAGAAACAATAGTTGCTCTTGGAAAGCGTTTTGATATAAATCAAAGTGATTTGCAGGATATACTTACGGCTGATCATGTCACTAAAATTTCAGTCACGGAGAAAAATCTTCTATTAATTGTAAAAGACTTTTACTATGATGATAGAGAGGTTCTGAATGTGGAGCATGTATGTCTTTTGTTGTATAAAAACTACGTGATATCTTTTCAGGAGAGCGACAGGCCTATTTTTGAACTGGTCGGTAAAGCGCTGGAAAATAATACAAATAAGGTAAGAGAGCGGTCGGTCGATTATCTGTTCGGCATTTTGCTTGATGCGGTCATCAATAACTGCGTGGATATAATAGGTAACATTGAGCAATCACTGGAATACATGGAAGAGTGCCTGATTGACCCTGGCCTGAAAGACGGGAATGTCGGTCCTCAGATACTTTCCGCAAGAAAAAATATACAACGAATGAAACGTTTCATAATACCTTTTAAGGAACAATTGCCGCGCTTTATTCATCCGGATGATACCGATCTGATCAGAAAAGAAAACCTGCCGTATCTTGTTGATATAAATGACCATCTGCAGTTGGCAGTGCAACTCCTGGAAGCCTGTCGTGAAGAAGCAAATGCCGTATTTGATCTGCATATAGCCAATAATGATCTGCGAATGAATGAGATCATGAAACGCCTGACTGTGGTTTCGACTATCTTTATTCCTCTTACATTTATTGTGGGAGTATGGGGTATGAATTTTAAATTTATGCCGGAAACAGAATGGGATTATGGATATTTGCTTGCATGGATAATACTTATTGTTGTCGGGTTGGCTACATGGTGGTATCTGCTTAAGCGGAAGTGGTTCTGATCTGATTTTATATCGAACTCGCGTTATCTGATAACAATTTTATGTACGGAGCCGTCACTGAGAGTCACGACATAAATGCCACGCTCAAGCGTAATCTTTTCCTGGCCTTCCGGGATCTCAACCTTCCGTTGCAGGATGCCTGTCATAGAATAGATGCTCGCAATCTCTTTCTTATCC
>JAITVS010000376.1 GCA_031285685.1 Tannerella sp. | reverse complement strand
GACAAATGTCTGATGATGATATGATTGACCAAATGTTTGAACGACATTGTCGAAGGCAAAAAGATATCAATTATGCGTTTGATAAACAAGAAAATGAAATGTGTTAAAGTAGAATTTGTCATTACATTCAATTTGTACTATCTTTGAGAATTGAAAAATATAGAAATAAAAAATAATAATAGCCATGTTTAGTAAAGAAACGTATATCAGTCGCCGTTCGGCATTGAAAAAATCAATAGGTTCAGGTTTGTTGCTTTTTATCGGTAACGATGAAGCGGGGTGTAATTATGCAGGTAATACCTATCCGTATCGCCAGGATTCGACTTTTCTGTATTTTTTCGGCCAGCCTTATGCCGGATTGTCGGCTATTATAGATATTGATGATGACCGTGAGATCATATTCGGCGATGAACTTACAATTGATGATATCATATGGATGGGTATACAGCCGACACTTCAGGAAAAGTGTTCTTCGGCAGGGATTATGGAATTGATGCCGGCAAATACGATCATGGATTATATGAAAAAAGCACAGCAAAAAGGTCAGGCAGTGCACTATCTTCCTTCTTATCGTCCTGAGCATAAACTAAAATTATGGAGTTGGCTGGGAGTACTTCCGGGCGAAGAAAAATCTTCTATAGATCTTATAAAAGCAGTGGTCAATCTTCGTAATTATAAATCGGAGGAAGAGATTGCCGAAATAGAAAAGGCGTGTTTTGTTACTGCTGAAATGCATCTTGCGGCAATGCGTACGATACGGCCGGGTATCCATGAATATGAAGTCGTAGCGGCAATAGAGGCTGTAACCAGTTCGCATAACTGCGGATTATCTTTTCCTATCATTGCGACAAAAAACGGTCAGACACTCCATAATCATTATCATGGAAATCCGGTTCGGAGCGGTGATTTGTTTTTAGTTGATGCCGGAGCGGAGACCGAAATGGGCTATGCCGGTGATATGTCGTCGACAACTCCGGCTGATCATCAGTTTACCGCTAAGCAGCGTGATGTTTATATGATACAAACAGCAATGCATGACAAATCCGTAGCTGCTCTTCGTCCCGGTATTACGTTCGAGGAAGTCTATGACCTATCGGCTCAGGTTATGGTGGATGGTCTGAAAGAACTCGGATTGATGAAAGGAGATGCTGTGGAAGCCGTTAAAAAAGGCGCTCATGCCTTATTTTATCCGCATGGTCTCGGGCATATGATGGGGCTTGATGTGCATGATATGGAAAACCTTGGTGAGGTATACGTCGGATATGACGGCCGGCCGAAAAGTAAACAGTTCGGTCGCGCTTCATTGCGTCTGGGACGTACTTTGGAATGCGGATTTGTGCATACGATCGAACCGGGCATTTACTTTATCCCGGAATTGATAGATCAGTGGAAAGCTGAAAATAAATTTGCCGGCTTTATCAATTACGATAAAATTGAAACCTATAAGGATTTCGGCGGTATACGTAATGAAGAGGATTATCTTATTACGGAAACGGGAGCGCGGTTGCTTGGTAAGCGGATTCCGAGGACAGTTGAAGAAATAGAGGCTTTTCGGGACTGATTTTTAAAAACATCTGATATATGCCAGTGAGAAGGTATCGTATAAATAATCATTGATGCCATGTTTGTACCTGAATGAGAGAATATTTTTTTTATATTCGTAATTTAGTTTTGTGCGTAGCAGAAGAGGACGGTCGCCATTGTCCTTGTATCCGCTAAAGCCGGCCATATCGGCCTGAACTGTGAAATTTTTGCATCCGCTACTAATGCCGGCAGAGTAGAGCAGGGCATCATTTTGTCGATGTACGATCTCATTTGTCATCCAGCAATAAAATCCGATTAGTCCCTGTAGACGGATAAAGGATGTTCTATCCGCATTCTTATATATATCACGACCTATATTTATGTCAAACCAATAGGAAGCGGCATCCGTGAACCGCGCATCTGCTATTCTGTTCCCGCTTGCGGTTTTAAGCGCCGCCTCAACCGTAATATCCGCCCATTTGTCACTCTTGAGTAATTTGTAAAAAGAACTGACTATCACATCTCCGTGTGCACCGTCTTTCCAGGATCTTCCGGCTGCATGACGCTCGTCGACTATTTCCTGGGTTGTGTTATAATATTCATATAAAATATAACTAACTTCAAGTCCGGCCTGTCCTTTCGCTATAGGTATGAAAGCGCGTGCAAAAATGTCCTTCGTACGGTCACCTTTGCATTCGTGATATTCTCCGCGTATTTCCACTTCCCATCTTGTTTCGATGTAACCGCTCCGGAGTTCAGGTATCGGAAAAGCATTAGCCCCAAAATATCGTGGTGAATATTGTAAAAGTCTCATACTTTCCTGCCATGGGTCATCCTGCGCTTTTGCATTTGTAATGGTTGTCAGAGATACTAACAGTGTGATTATTGCATATATTGCTTTCTTTCCTGAGGTCATTTTTTGAATTGTTAATGAGAGGGCAAAGATAATGCAAGGGGGGAGAACAGGCAAAAATAATATACGGAATGCAGCGTTTTTGCCAAAAAAAACGTCATCTATGATAGATGGGGATGATATTGATATGTTAAAGATTATATAAATGGACATATTTAAAGAAGAAATGATATATATTTGTACTCAAGGGAAAGAACCTTTTTGATAGATGACGAATAAAAGAAATAATATAAATTAAACCAAATGTTTAAAAGAGTGTCTATTTGTATACGATGTGGAAAATCACTTTTAAACTAAATAAATTTTAGAGGGGGAACAGAAATGAAAACAAAAAAATTAACTTCCATGTTGGTAATGCTTATGATGACCATAGGTGTCTTTGCGCAGGAAGAATTTGTAGATGATGTTTATTTCTCTTCGGGTAAGAGTAAAAATAAGGATGTTGCAAAAACAGAAGCGCAGTCGTCTGCTGCTTTAAAACAATCAAACAATGTTACTGCAGCAACGTCATCCAGTTCTATGACTGCAACAACAAGCAGGTCTGCTTCAGAGATGGATGTCGACGCTTATAATCGTCGTTATTCCGGTTATGACGCTGCGGAAAATTTCACGGATGACGCCTATTATCCGGCGGAAGAGGATACCATGCCGGTCGATGTGCGTACATCTGATCTGGAATATTCCGAACGTATCATACGCTATCATTCTCCGAGTAAAATAACGATTACAGGTGCGGATAATGTGAATTTAAATTTGAGTGAAGGGTATTACTCTTATGGTTATGATACTTATGACGGAGGTGTTGATATAAATATCAATGTAGGAAACGGTTATGGCTGGGGGTATGATCCCTGGTACTACAGTTCCTGGTATAACCCCTGGTACAGTTCTTACTGGTATCGCCCTTATGGTTGGGGTTTCGGCTGGAGTTGGGGTGGTTTTTATGCCGGATGGTCTTCTCCGTGGTATTATGGCGGGTACTGGGGGCCGTCATACGGCTGGGGCTGGGGCGGCGGCTATTATGGAGGTGGTTGTTGGGATTGTTATCACCATCATTACAGTAAGCCTTATTATCGTAATCAATACGGGCGTGCTACAGCCAGTGGTTCCCGTACGGCAAACGGTTATCGCTCTTCGGGCTCCCGTTCGGCCATGTCTTCGGGAAGATCTTCCACCAGCAGAAGTTCTTCGGTACGGAGCGGCAGTACTTCGGGACGTAGCACGTCAGTGCGCGAGGGTGTTAGTTCAAGATCTGCTTCTTCAAGGGAAGGGGTGAGTTCCAGATCTACATCAACAAGAGAAAGTGCAACTACCGGCCGTTCTACGGGTAATCGTTCATCTGCCGTAAGTACGAACAGGGGAACAACTTCTTCCGATGCGAATGCATCAAGATCAGTACGTACACGTAGTAATTCGAATGTAACAAGCAGTTCCGGAAGCAGTAGCCGTTCTTCGTCTGTAAGTAGAAGCTCATCTTCCGGCAGTCGCTCATCCTCTGTAGGTCGAAGTTCATCTTCCGGCAGTCGTTCTTCGGGCAGTTATTCTTCACCAAGCAGTACGCGTTCTGGTAGTTCCAGCTATTCGTCAGGTTCTTCATCCAGCCGTTCAGGCGGAGGTAGCTATAGTAGCGGCGGTGGCGGAAGCAGTCGCTCAAGTGGCGGTGGCGGTGGTGGCGGAAGCAGCCGTTCAGGCGGCGGTGGCCGTAGTCGGTGAGATATAGTGCATTTAATGTTGAATTAAAAATAGGTGAAGTGGTGTGTAGGCACCACTTTATTAATAAAAACAGAAGATGATGAAAAAAGTAGGTTTATTTACAGGTGTCTTATTGCTTGTATGCAATATGGGGATATTTGCCCAGGGAAATGAAATAGATGCTTTCACCCTTACTAATTCAGACCTGGGAGGAACGGCCCGTTCTATGTCTATGGCAGGCGCATTCGGCGCTTTAGGAGGTGATATTTCCGCTATTTCTAATAATCCGGCAGGTTTGGGGATTTACCGTAGTTCGGAAATTTCCGGAACATTGGACTTGTCAATGGTTAATGCTTCTACAAG
>JAITVS010000211.1 GCA_031285685.1 Tannerella sp. | reverse complement strand
AAAGAGGACTTTTCCTTTTTTATCTCCCACCATATTCTCCGCATTTGAATATTGCTGAAACTCTCTGGAGGATATTGAAAGGAAAATGGATCAGACCACTCGACTATGTAAGTACAGACACTCTTTTCTATGCAACCAACAGAGCATTGGCAAACTTGGGAAAAGGACTGTGCATTAAATACTCTCATATTGCTGCTTAATTTTGATTATTTACTTAGGAAAACAATTAATACTATCACTGGGATTACTGTGTCTGCTGTCTTGCGATAATTTAAAGATGAGCACGGATGAGCACGATTTGTTTACTGTA
The DNA here is from genome assembly GCA_031285685.1 of Tannerella sp. GTDB lineage: Bacteria > Bacteroidota > Bacteroidia > Bacteroidales > Tannerellaceae > Tannerella. The sequence continues at coordinate 33,331 of JAITVS010000211.1, read as the reverse complement.
CATAATGGCGATGCCTGGATGTATATAGATAAGGAAGGAAAGACTGTCATAAATCCGATGTTTTCCGATGCTAATTTTTTTCATGAAGGTTTGGCTTCGGTTAAGTTGAAGGGAGAAAATCAATTATATGGTTTTATTGATAAAACAGGGACATTTATCATTCAACCTCACTATAAGAGGCTTACTTCTTTTAGTGAAGGAGTGGCTTGGGTGGTTAAAGAAAATGGTTATCCGGTGGCGATTAATAAAAAAGGTGACGTATTGTTTGAAATGAAGCAGGCGCAGGAGGTCAGGAATTTTCATGAAGGACTGGCTGCCGTTTCCATATTAAATAAGAATGGGAAGGAAGTTTGGGGCTTTGTTAATAAAAAGGGAGAAATGGAAATAATTCCACAATTTGATGTAGCCCTGGATTTTCATCAGGGGAAAGCGGCAGTTGTGAATGAAAAGCATAAAATCGGCTATATTGATAAAACAGGCGTTTTAGTCATTAATTATCAGTTTGATTATAAAGCGTTGGAAGGTTATAACTCATTTAATGATAACAAACATGCAGTGGTTTCTTTTGGAGGGAAAAGTGGTATTATTAATCATAACGGGCAATATACGGTTAATCCTCAATATGATCTAATTAATCCTGATGGTAATATATATATGATAAGCCAGAATAAAAAAATTGGATGGATGGATAAGGATGGAAAGATCCTGATTAACCCTCAATTCGATATGGCTTTCATGTTTTTGAAGGGTAACCTTGCTCCGGTTCAAATAAATGATCAATGGGGCTATATTGATCGCCATGGAAAAATAGTTATTAATCCCCAGTTTGATGGCGCGATGCCTTTTGTCTCTTCGGTTGCTATTGTCGGCATGAATGACTTATTGGGGCTTATCAATGAAAAAGGAAAGATTGTTGTAAATCCTCAATTTAAAGATATAAGAATCGCTATAGAAGGATTCATAAACGATAACTACAATTTGAAAACAGATTATCTGGATACGGATTTTATTTGTGGAAAAATGCAGGAACTAATCACTCCGGAAGCTTTCAACGGACATGCATGGGATGCCAGCCTGAGCATGTTGAAAGATATCTATAAGCTAAGTAATTATTCATTTAAAAAGAATGAGAGTTATCAGACATTGGTTTCGCGACAAAGCCTGTCCGGCGATATTGAGTATGCAATAGTGATAGAAGGCGGTGTTTGGACAAAGGAGTTTGACGGATGGTTTGATTATAAAGAAGTTGTGAATGATGAGCTTGTCCCGGCATTTTATGTTACCTTATTAGACCTGAAGGGGAAAGCCCGTGGAAGAGAGCAATTTATTGCGGCAGCTATCTATCAATCATTTGGAGGGACTTCCATGGACGAGGTTTCATTGGAAGAAGGAAGCTATTCTGTTTCCAAAGGTCAGATTAATGTAAATATTCAGTGCGCAAAAGATCGTATCATTATTTATGCCTTTAAAAAGAATTAATCATGTTAAAAAAAATAATCAGTATTATTGGTTTATTTTGCCTTGTTGCAAATGCCGGTTTTTCCCAAAGTGAAAGCTATAGCCTAACAAGCGGCAGGCGATATTATAAGGAAAGACAATACGGTCAGGCTTTAGCGCCGTTGCAGAATGCTGCGAGAGAAGGGGTATCCGAAGCTCAATACTATCTTGGTTGCATGTATTGTGAAGGTCTTGGGGTTGAGCAAGATTCTCAGATTGGTTTGGCACAATTGAAGAGAGCCGCAGAACAAAATTATTTGCCCGCGCAATTATACATCGGCAATTGTTTTTTTTATGGGAAGTGTGTGCAGAAAGATCTTACTATCGCATTGGGGTGGTATGAGAAAGCTGCTGATAATGAAAGCTCTGATGCGCAATATGCGATAGGCGCTATGTATGAATATGGTATAGGTGTCGACAAAAATGAGAAAAAGGCTTTTTTATGGTATCAAAAAGCAGCAGAAAATAAACATCCTGTAGCGTGTGAGCAACTTAGTGAGTTTTACTTTTATGGAAAGGGAGGCCTTGATGTAAATAAGGAGATTTCGTCTTACTGGCATAAAAAAGCGAAATCTTTTAAGCTACCGGAATGGAATCTTTCTGATGATGGTGTGCTTACGTTTCACGGAACAGGAACGATTCCTGATTACGATAACGAAGAAAGCACCCCCTGGTATGCGATGCGTAAGGATATTCAGCAAATTGTGATAGAAGAAGGGGTATTAGGTGTCGGGAGATATGCTTTTAAAGGTTTGGAAAATCTGACGTCTGTCGTTATACCACAGTCGGTATTAAGCATGGAAGACGGATCTTTTGCAAATTGCAGAAGATTAAGTCATGTCGAAGTATTATGGGATATGCCGATAGGTATGAATGTTGCGGAGGTTTTTGAAAATATCCATTTTTTTTCCTGTAAACTGACCGTACCCACCGGCAAAAAAAGTAATTACACAACAGGCAATTGGAATAAATTTTCATCTGTTGTTGAGAAAAAACTGCCGGAAAAATCCTCCGCTAATGCTGCATCCGGCAAAGTTGATGCCAATACGGTCTATAACAATGTAGAAAAAATGCCGGTATTTCCCGGAGGAGAAATGGCGTTGTTAAAGTGGATTGCGGAACATATACATTATCCGGTCGTTGCGGCCGAAAATAAAATACAAGGGTCTGTTAAGTGTGCTTTTGTTGTAAATGTTGACGGGTCGGTATGTGATGTGGAAGTTGTAACTCCTGTGGACCCGATGTTGGATAAAGAGGCGCTACGGGTTATCAAACTGTTACCCCGGTTTAAACCGGGCGAATTAAAAGGTGAACCGGTCAGAGTTAAATATACGGTGCCCGTAAGATTTAGATTGACCTATAAATAACATAAAATAATTGTATTATTATGAATATATCAGCAAAAGAAAAGAACGGCCAATATGAAGAAAGAGCATGCATTATTCTTCTGTCATGTGTTACAATCATTTATAATCATCAATAAAATATGTCAATGCTTTTTATCGGAAATTTAGGGGCAGGTGAATTATTAATAATATCATTGATAATATTACCTGTAATTGTTGTCATAATTGGCGCTTTATTCTCTATGAATAGCTCCGGTCGTCAATCAACATCATCAACATCGCCAATGAAAGTATTTTTGAACATTCTCTGGCATATTCCGTTCGGTGGATTTATAACGGCTATTTTTATGGCTTTAACCGGATTGTTTTTCTGTTTGACAATCGTCTTTATTCCTGTAGGACTGGGATTTTTCCAGATAAGCAAATTTTTGTTCTGGCCACATGGAAATGCGATGGTAAACAAAGCTGATCTCGGTTTGTTGAACGAGCGGGAGCAAAGCCAATTCTGGAAAGTCTGGTGCATTATTAACCGTATACTTTATTTTATACCGGGTTTATGTACCGTAATATCAGCGACATTGTTAGCGTTTGGGGAATTCATCTCATTAATAGGAATTCCATGTGGGCTGGTTTGGATTAAAGTTTTAGGTGCCATTTTTAATCCGTGCAATAAGATTTGTGTTCCGGAATCCGTAGCAATGGAAATTGATAAAGCAAAACAGAATAATTCATTAAGAGGATATGATTTGCAACAAGAGGAGGCTATACCGTCTCAATCACCTCCGCCTTCGGCTCCGGTATTACAAGAAGTACCCGTTGCTGCAGCACCTGTACTAAATACTACCATTGAATCTGTTATGGTAAATAATATGGAGAAAAATCCGCATGCTGGTTCTTTCATTGAAAAAGAGGATAACAGAGCAAAAGGTTCAAAGAATAAGTTTGCATTGATTTTAATTGTCGGAATATGTCTTGTGATATTGGCTGGCGGTATTGTCGGCTATTTGTATCTCTATATGCCTTATAAGCGCGACAAAGACGCACCGAGATATTACACATTTTCGAATATTACCAATTTGCGTTCATCTCAAATAACGGGGACGGAATTTAATATTATAGAGGAACTGCCTTATGGAATGAAATTAATAACGTATGCTTTTGAGCCGGAATGGAGTGATGTGAAATTGAAAACAGGAAAAAAAGAAATAATCGGATATATTGCGTCATCATATATTTTACCTGAAGATGATTTTTTCCGGTTAAACAATGTATTTGGTGACAATGAATCGAAGGAATGTATCAGTACGGCTAAGTGCAGGTTAGCATTGTTGGACTATCTGAAGCGGAATAATTTTAATGGAAAAATTCATAAAACGAAAAGTTTTGGTTATGGGAAGGAATGGCAGATATATGCCAAGCCGAAAAATGTGAAACCAAACACGGTTTCTTATCTTCGTTTATTCGATCGCAGCAGTAAATTTACGGATTTTGCTTTTATCATCAAAAACAATAATACCGGAGAGCGGCGTTTGGTTATATATTCTTTTACTGACGATGAAGTTCCTGTATTTCAGTATGAAGAGAGTGCGCCCCGATCGGGCGATATAGGCGATATCAGGATTGGAAAAGATAGGGGGAATATCCATGTGATTTATACGGATACGTAAAAAGAATCCTGCCGCTAATCCTGAAAAAAACGATATATGATGTTTTCCGCACTTGTATTTGCTATTCTTTAGACAGGTCTTCCGGCCTGGGCTTTTATGCTGTTAGAAAAAAATAAAAGTTTAATTGTAACTTTTTTTTATTTGTCCCGTCTTATGAATAGAAGCATCCGGATGATTCTGTTTCAAAAAGTAAATTAAGAAAGGAAATAATATGAAACGGAACAATGTTTTTAAAATGTTTGCAGCAGTGGCTGTATTTGCAATAATTGGTGTTAATCAGGCTTTTGCGCAAAATGAGAATTATGTTTATAAAGACGAACTGATTAACAATGTCCTTACATCAAGGACTATTTTAAAACGTGACAACAAAAATGCCAGTTTTACACAGTATATGAAGAAAGATTATACATACGATGAGTTTGACCGCATAAAAACGCAGTGTGTATCACGCTGGAACAGTTCGGAAGATCGTTGGGACAAGTCATTATCCTATACTTATAGTTATGAGGACGGACTCTATTCGATAGAATTGTCAAGACATATACAGAATCCTTATGATTTAGTATTGAAAAGGGAGCGTAGTGTATATACGATCGATGATTCGCGGAATTTACTGTTGAGTCAGAGATATGAATGGGACAGGAAGAACCGGGATTGGATTTTGATAAATGAGCTTATGATAGATAGCGTACCTCTGTTGGGAGAAATAATCGATAAGCAATGAATGTAGGCAGGGGATTGCAAAATGTGTTATGAAAGAGCGGTGACGTTCGGCTGAAATAGAAAAGAGCCGAACGTCACCGCTCTGCCATTTCCCGCCTTAAAAACCTAAAATATGAAAAAACCTAACCTAAATGTTTTATATAGACAGGTATTTTTCCGGAAAGTTTAATAGGATGCTGGTTAAATAATGTTTATTTTTGCAGAAGATTTTTCAACGTAACAGGCTGATGCACTCAAAATTTAAAATAGAAGTTCCCGGCGGAGAGACCGAAATTCTCCTTCACGCCTGTTGTGCGCCATGCTCTTCGGCGATCGTAGAATGCCTTTTAGAGCACGGAATACGTCCTACGCTTTTCTATTATAATCCCAATATATATCCTGACAGGGAGTATGAAAAGCGAAAGGCGGAATGTATTCGTCATGCACAGATGCTGGGACTTGATTTTGTGGATGCTGATTATAATCACGATAAATGGCTTGAAGCGATTAAGGGTTTTGAGATGGAGCCTGAGCGTGGAGCGCGCTGTTTGCGCTGTTTTAAGGAACGCCTTGTGGCCACTGCGATGTATGCCTCAGAAAACGGATTCCGTGTTTTTGCTACTACCCTTGCCACATCGCGCTGGAAGAGTCTGGAACAAATTTCCGAAGCAGGAGAATATGCGGCCGCTTTGTTTCCGGATCTTGTTTTCTGGGCTCAGAATTGGCGTAAGGGAGGCCTTGGCGAGCGCCGGAATGAGTTGGTGCGTATGTATGGTTTTTATAATCAACAGTATTGCGGTTGTGAGTTCAGTATGAATAAATGATTGGGTTTCCTCTTGTTTCGCATGTGTCATATTTTTTTTGAGTGATAATTATTTTATAATTAATTTGTTGTATAAAATAAATAAAAAAACTATTGTCAATTAAAAAAAAGTCCGTACCTTTGCATGGTTTTTCACAACTTTATTGACTTTGAGAACGTTGAAAATATATCAGATTGATTTGAAGAACCTTTCTCCGGCAAAGACATATGAGTTTGATTATGTGCTGGATAATGAGTTTTTTGAAAACGTGAACGGACCTGAAGTCAAAGAAGGCAAAGTGAACGTCTCACTCTCGGTTGTACGTATATCGTCGGCGTTTGAGTTGGATTTTCGGATAGAAGGAGTAGTTACGGTTACGTGTGATCGCTGCCTGGATGATATGGAAATTCCGGTTGAGACAATAAACAGGTTGATAATTACGTTTGGAGAAATGTATGCCGAAACAAGTGATGAGCAGATCATCATTTCGGAAGAAGAAGGCTTTATCAACATTGCCTGGTACATGTATGAATTTATTGCGTTGGCGATACCGATGAAACATGTTCATAAACCCGGCGAATGCAACGAAGTGATGGCTTCGAAACTGAATGAACTTTGCGTCGATGAATCGGAGGTGGACGATGAAGAAGTTCCGGAGTCGGAAGATGACATTCAACCGGTAGATCCGCGTTGGAATGTCCTTCGTAATTTAATTGGAGATAATTAATTTAAAATAAAACATTATGGCACATCCTAAAAGAAGACAAGGAAACACGAGAACTGCCAAGCGTAGAACGCATGATAAAGCAGTTCTCCCGACAATGGCCGTATGCCCGAATTGTGGCGCATGGCATATTTACCACACTGTATGCAGCGAGTGTGGTTACTACAGAGGTAAACTCGCAATCGAAAAAGAAGCTGCAATTTAAACAGGCTTTTTGAGTAGTTTTTAAAAAAATAAATAGCCCTAAATTGAAAAACTTTAGGGCTATTTAAATTAATGAAAAGAGATATAATTATGATAAATGCAGTTATTACAGGGATAGGAGGATATGTACCCGAAGATAAAATAACGAACGAAGATCTGGCCAAAATGGTCGATACCAACGATGAGTGGATCATGACACGTGTAGGTATTAAGGAACGTCGTGTCCTTAAGGACGGAAAAGCGATGTCTTACATGGGTATACAGGCCGTTAATGAACTGGTAAGGAAGACCGGTATCGATCCGGAGTCGGTTGAAGGCGTTATTTGCGCAACATCTACCGGTGATTATCATTTTCCGCCGACTGCCTCGATTATATCCTATCAGACAGGTTGTAAGAAAGCTTTTGCCTTTGACCTGCAAGCTGCGTGTTCCGGCTTTATCTATTTGTTGGAGACGGCAGCCAATTATGTACGTTCCGGGCGTTATAAACGCATTATTGCTGTTGCCGGTGATATGATGACGGCCATTACAAATTATACGGATCGTACGACATGTCCCTTGTTTGGTGACGGGTGTGGTGCTATACTGATAGAAGCCACCACTGAGCCGATCGGTATTCTTGATTCCATCCTTCGTACGGATGGGAGTGGTTTGCCGCATCTGTTAATGAAAGCCGGCGGTTCGGCAAAGATGCCTACCTATGAAACCGTGGACAATCACGAACACACGGTTTATCAGGAAGGAAAAATCGTATTCAAACGTGCAGTGTCCGAAATGGCTGATGTGGCGGCGGAAATTGTTGAACGCAACGGACTGAAGAAAGACGATATAGACTGGATCATTCCTCACCAGGCAAACATGCGCATTATTGAAGCGGCTGCACGGCGTTTGGAGGTGCCTATTGAAAAGGTAATGGTGAATATTCAGCGTTACGGAAATACGAGTTCGGGTAGTATTCCTCTTTGTTTATGGGAATGGGAACCGAAACTGAAAAAGGGCGATAATCTTATCCTGGCTGCTTTTGGAGCCGGTTTTACCTGGGGGGCGACCTACCTGAAATGGGGATATGACGGAAGCAGTACATAAATCAGGGTTTGTCAATATTGTAGGAAATCCCAATGTGGGTAAGTCTACGTTGATGAATCGTTTGGTCGGCGAACGTATTTCTATCATTACGTCCAAAGCGCAGACGACAAGGCACCGTATCATGGGAATTGTCAACACGGATGCGATGCAGATCGTTTATTCCGATACGCCGGGCGTGTTGCAGCCGAATTACAAACTGCAGAAGTCAATGCTTAATTTTTCGGAATCCGCACTGGGAGATGCGGATGTGTTGCTTTATGTGACGGACGTCGTTGAGAAGACCGATAAGAATGAAGAATTTCTGCATCGTGTTCAAAAAGCCGAATGTCCTGTTCTGTTGCTGATCAATAAAATAGACTTATCCGATCAGCAGGAATTGGAAAAACTGGTGTTATTGTGGCATGAATTGTTGCCCAAAGCGGAAATCTATCCGATATCGGCTCAGGCCGGATTTAATGTGGATGTGGTGCGCAAACGCATTGAAGAACTGATTCCGCCTTCACCGCCTTATTTTGAAAAAGATGCTTTGACGGATCGTCCGGCACGTTTTTTTGTGACGGAAATCATACGCGAAAAGATACTTCTTTATTATCAGAAGGAGATTCCCTATTCGGTGGAAGTAGTGGTGGAACAGTTTTCGGAAGCGGAAAATAATATTCATATAAAATCACTTATCATTGTTGAGCGCGAATCGCAGAAGGGCATAATCATCGGCCATCGCGGACAGGCATTGAAAAAAGTCGGAATGATGGCCCGGAAAGATCTGGAAAAATTTTTCGATAAAAAAGTTTTTCTCGAGGTCTTTGTGAAAGTGGAATCCGACTGGCGTAACCGTGATAATATGCTGCGTATGTTCGGATATCAGGTTGACTGAAATATCTGACAGGAGAGACTCTGGTATTACAATAAAAAGAAATAACGAACGATGGGAAATGTAGTAGCAATCGTAGGACGTCCTAATGTGGGTAAATCTACTTTATTTAACCGCTTGACGCAGTCGCGTCATGCGATCGTAAATGAAGAAGCCGGTACGACGCGTGACCGCCAGTATGGAAAGGTCGACTGGACAGGCCGTGAATTTTCGCTTATTGATACCGGCGGATGGGTGGTCAATTCCGAAGATGTGTTTGAGGGCGAGATCAATAAACAGGTACAGGTTGCTATAGAAGAAGCCGATGTCATCTTATTCATTGTCGACGTATTGACCGGTGTAACCGATCTGGACGATGAAGTGGCGCGGATCCTTCGCCGGAGTAATAAATCCGTTATATTGGTTGTTAATAAGGCAGATAATTATGATATGCATGCCCTTGCCGCTGAATTTTATAGTCTCGGTCTGGGTGACCCGTATTGCGTATCGGCAATAAACGGTTCCTATACGGGAGATCTGCTGGATCGGATTGTGGAAGTGTTGCCGTCGCAAAAGGAAGAGGAGCTGGAAGAAGAGCTCCCGCGTATTGCGATTGTCGGTCGTCCCAATGCCGGAAAATCATCTCTCATCAATGCTTTTATCGGAGAAGAGCGCCATATTGTTACCGATATTGCCGGGACGACACGCGATTCGATTTATACGAAATATGATAAGTTCGGATTGAATTTTTACCTTGTCGACACTGCCGGTATACGGAAGAAAGGTAAGGTGAACGAAGATCTTGAATATTATTCGGTTATCCGCTCCATCAGGGCAATCGAGAATTCGGACGTTTGTGTATTGATGCTCGATGCCACGCGCGGTATTGAAAGTCAGGACCTGAATATTTTTTCCATTATCCAGAAAAATAAAAAAGGACTTCTGGTCTGTGTTAATAAATGGGACTTGGTGGAAGATAAATCGCAGATCGCCATCAAAACATTTATCAACGCTATTCAGGATCGGTTTGCCCCATTTACGGATTTTCCGGTATTATTTATTTCGGCTTTGACAAAACAACGTATTTTTAAAGTGTTGGAAAAAGCCAAAGAAATTTATGATAATCGCCAGAACCGCATACCTACGGCTAAATTGAACGAAGTGATGCTGCCGATCATAGAGAACAGGCCTCCTCCGGCATGGAAAGGAAAGTATATCAAGATAAAATATATAACACAACTTCCGGGTGGTTCCGTACCTTCATTTGTCTTTTTTTGCAACCTGCCCCAGTGGATAAAGGAGCCATACAAACGATTCCTTGAAAATCAAATACGCGAGAACTGGGATTTCAGCGGTACGCCGATCCAGATTTTTATCAGGGAAAAATAGACTATTCAATCGTCAGATCGAAAATATCTTTCAATTTTTCTATGTTGGGATTCTTTTTGCTCAGATAAGCATACTTTTCGGAAGAAGTATAAATCATTTCTTTTTCGTCTTTTTCAACGATGCGGATATCCATTTTTATACGGGTATTATCCAGCTTGCTGCACAAGTGTCCTAAAATCTCCGCACTGCTGTCGAATATTTCGTCTTTCTGACTTGGATTGTAGACGGATACTTCAAAGGAAAATTTTTCTTTTAATACGGGTTTGCAGTTTATCAGTGTGTTTTTGAGATGTATTTTTTCAATCGTCAGGCTGTCTGCATATTCGATCCAGTATCTGGTCAGGTCTTCCTGAGAAAAATCACTGCTTGCATCTCCCATCTGTGAGGTATACGAAACAGCCGGTCCTTTCTCTTTTTCTTTCCCTAATTCTTTTAAAGAGGTCGTGCGTATACGTGATACTTTAGACGTATCGGGTTGCTTGGGCTTTATGGTGGTAGAGGCTACAGGTCTTGCATATGATGCCGTAACCGTGGTAGCTGCGTTTTTGGGGGCATTGCCCGAAGGCTGACTTACAGTATGAGAAGCTGAGGGATTTGATGCCTGGGTAGGGGGTGTTTGTACACCTGTTTGTGCAGGTGCAATCGACCTAATCAGCGTTTTTTTTTTATCGTCCTCTTCTTCGGGACTTATTGTAAGCTGGCATAATTGAATGAGCGTCAACTCCAGTAACAACCGCTTGTTACGGCTATTGCGGTAGTTCAGATCACATTGATTGGCGAGCTCTATTGCCTTGAAGAGTAATTTGTCGGAGCATTGTCCGGCAGTCTCTTTGTAACGTTCACGTATGGATGCGCCTACTTCAAAGAGGACAAGCGTTACTTCATCCTTACATACAAGAAGGTCACGGAAATGGGTCGTCAGGCCGGTTATAATGTTTTGTCCGTCGAAACCTTTCTCAAGGATTTCGTTGAGGATCAGCAGACTGGAGCGAACATTCCCTTTCAGGATCGCATCGGTGATACGGAAATAATACTCATAATCAAGTACATTCAGGTTGTCGATAACGGCCTTGTAGGTAATATTCCCACCGGTAAAACTAACCACCTGGTCGAATATCGATAAGGCATCACGCATACCGCCGTCGGCTTTTTGTGCGATGACATTCAGTGCTTCGGGTTCGGCTGTTATATTTTCACACGAAGCGACATATTGCAGGTGTTCGACAATGTCTTCTATCGTAATGCGTGAGAAATCGTATGTCTGGCAGCGCGACAGGATTGTCGGAAGTATTTTCTGTTTTTCGGTGGTGGCAAGCACAAATATGGCATGATGAGGCGGTTCCTCCAGTGTTTTGAGGAATGCGTTAAATGCGGCCGCACTGAGCATGTGGACCTCGTCGATAATGTATACCTTATATTTACCTAATTGTGGCGGGATACGCACCTGCTCCGTTAATGAACGGATATCATCGACCGAGTTGTTTGACGCCGCATCGAGCTCATGAATGTTCAGCGATCGTTGCTCGTTGAAGGAACGGCAGGATTCACATTCGTTACAGGATTCACCGTCACCGGTAAGGTTCATACAATTGATCGTTTTTGCAAAAATACGGGCACACGATGTCTTGCCGACCCCACGGGGACCGCAAAACAGGTAGGCGTGAGCCAGCTTGCCGCTTTGGATCGCATTTTTCAAGGTGGTGGTCAGAGACTTCTGCCCGACAACACTTTTAAATGTCGATGGCCTGTATTTTCTTGCCGATACGATGTAATCTTCCATTTATTTCTAAATTGCCTACAAATATAGCGAAAATTGAGAGTAATGCAAAAAAATATTTTTTGCATTACCGAAATGAAGCTATATTCTGATTTTTATGCAAAATATAGGAATATTTTTTCTACTTTTGCACAAACTCATTTTCGATATGTCGCAGTTGACTGATTTTTATAAGAAATATCTTGCAGGGCTAAACAAATACTGGGTAGTCACAATTATTTTTCTTGCCATTACGTTTTTTATAGGCGACAGTAATCTCTATAACCGTTATAAATATGACGAAAAGATCCGTTCCCTGGAAAGTGAAATAAACCGTTATAAGAAGGAGATAGAGCAGAATAAGAAGAAAATAGAGGAACTACAGACTGATAAGGTCGGGCTGGAACAGTTTGCCAGGGAAGAATACCTGATGAAAAAAGAAAATGAGGATGTTTTTATCGTAGAAGAATGAATCAACAGATACGTAACTATATATTTATGTTTTCCGGCGTATTAATACTGGCCGGGGCGGCATTGTTCATCACAGACTGGATTTATGCGCCTTATGTATTTGCGGTCGGCGCGGCCGGAATAACCGTTTGTTTTATGACGGTGCCTTATAAAGATCTTGGTTTTCGTCGCCGTCGCCTGCATCGTATCAATGTAATGGCCGGTATTTCCATGATCGCCTCGTCCGTATTTATGTTTCGTGAAAAAATGGAGTGGGTGGTCTTCCTTCTGATCGCAGCTTTGCTTATTTTGTATACGTCCTTTGTCAGCCCCCGTGCAGACGAATAACATGTAATATAACCTGTTTTATTTAATTTAAATCCGGCATCTTTTTAAAGAATGGCGCTATCTCGCATCGTTAACAATTTTTCAAGAATAATAATTATCTATAAAAAGGTAGATGATAATTGTTTATTTTGCAATAAAATGAAAGTATTTTTGTTAATTTGCTGACAAAAAAATAATATGATGCAACGAAAGTAAATAAAATTGCATCATCTAAAAAGATAGCTCTAGAACAAAAACCTGAGATGATGACAAAAACTGCCTAATTGTTATGATATTGCTTTGTCCGGCATTTTGTATAAACGGCCCGGATAAAGCAATGTTTTTTTAGTTTGATAACATAAGTTTTTTAGACATACGCTCTGTATCGGTTTTTGTTGCTTTTTGGTAAAATTGATGAAAATTTTCAGTGTGTTTTTTTATATATTATGTCTAATTTAAAACGAAAAAAAATGAAGAAAGTTTTACTTATGTTATGTGCATTTCCTTGTCTGTTAAGTGCGCAGAGTGTTACGAAAAATGTAGCAAAAGAAAAATCGTTTATTCAGCAAATCGCTAAAAACCGGCAGGCGGAAGGGCGTGTATTTGTTTATTCGGGTTCCGAAGACAATCTCCCGGATTCGATTTATACTTATTACGGCGAAGAGAAGACTCTGGTCGGCAAAGCGGCGATCACGTATGATGAGAATGGACGCAGGGTGCAGGAAAAGGGAGTCCATTATGCTATTATTAATACGGGAGAAGCCGTAACAGAAGCGGAGGTTGAATACAAACGTGATTATACCTACACGCAAAAATCCGATTCTTTGATCGAAGAAATCATATATTCTAATCTTCTTGAAGAAGAATGGAGTTATAGGGATAAAGAACTGAATGTCTATAACGCGAACAACATTCAGATCGGGATGTATCTATATGATTATGACCCGGAAACTCAGGAGTGGGTGCTGGATTATATGAATGTGGCTACTGAGTTTAATGAAGATGGGAATCCGGTGATTGTCGTTGATTCGACGGTTGTAGGAGGCGTACTGGAAAAGACCGCTTACATGGCGGCATCCTATAATGAATTGGAACAAATCATTGGAGTAATTATCTATGAGGCGTCTGACGAAGAATCTCTGATGGTGAAACCTGTTTCTGCAGAAGAAGCGACCCCGGAGGGAGAGTGGGTGCCGATAGCGAAATTTGAAATTACTTATAATGAAGATGGAAAGCGCATTGAAGACACATATTATGAGTATGATGAGGATGCGGAAGATTGGGTTTATGAATCCACGATCAATTATGGCTATGATGAAAAGGGAAATCTGATCAGTCAGATTGATAGTAATGATGACGGAAATCTGGGAGAAATATATTACACGAATGTGTATTCTTCAGAGACTTCAAACGACGTGATCATTTCCATTCAATCCGCGATTTATCCGAATCCGGTGTCGGATGTGTTGAATGTAATCGTGGAAGGCACCGATCATGCGGTTCTGACATTAGTGAATGCTGCCGGAAGCGTAATGGTTCAACAGAAGATCACGCAGCCGGAAGTATCCATTCCCGTGCAATCTTTTGCCAAAGGATATTATTTCTTAATCATTCAGACAAATAAAGACGTAAAAACGCACAAAGTGATTATCCGGTGATAATATTGTAATAATTGTGTTTTAATTTGGGGGGCGGTTAATGATGAGCTATGGTGTTTTGCTGTTATTCTCATCATTAACTGCTTTTTTTACGCCGATCCATGTGCCTTTCTTCCACAGGTACTCAAGCGGACCCTGCCGGTGTGCGGACAGCCACCAACGACTGAACAGCAATTGAATACAGAAAATACCGGTTGCAATCAGGATAGAGGCAGTTGCTCCGGTATATTTATATAGGCCCAGTCCGTATCCGTAATAGATCACAACTCCCATGATTGACTGTCCGATGTAATTGGTTAAAGTCATCCTGCCGTAAGGAGTCAGTAGCCGCTGGAATTTATATCCGCCGGACCTGAACCATAATAACGTGAATCCCGATACCAGGAAGCACATGAAAGCGAAATTAGCCAGGGAAGGCAGAAGGATGTTTACCGGCATTTTCAGCACTTTGGATTCAATTATTCCGGGTATATATGTTTTGGCTACGTACAGCGGGATGAATGCGATGATGGAATAAACGAGCGTTTTTTTCCAGAACCGGACGGATTCGCTGCTTTTGACAAAATACGTTTTTCGTCCCAGCAGCATCCCGAACATAAAAAGGGCGGCTGTTTGAAAAAGCCTTCCGTTTTCGACCTGCCACAGGTTGCTGTACAATTGACCGTGCCAGATATTGGATCGGAGGACCTCGTAGAAATTACCATTTTGTACGACAGGCTCTGCAAGCCGGGCGTATTTCCGGAAATAATGGCCGTAACTTGTGAATTCAGGGTCGATGAAGGCATAAACGATCCGGATCAATTCTAAAGGTTGCAATAAACAAATCACAGCAAGGATAAGAACCGTACGGTCTTTGAGTTTCGATACCGGAATCAGAACAAGACCGACAACGGCATAGAGGAGTAAGATATCGCCATTGTAAAATAATGCATGAAATTGTGAGAACAAAGCTAACAGGAACATGCGCCAGGCAAACCGGGCCCTGTAGTCGTATCCCTGTTGCTGTGCATTGCGAAACTGGATATAAAAACTGAAACCGAACAGCAGGGAAAATGTGGCGTAGGCTTTGCCCGCTAACAGGAAAAAAGTGGTATCCCATACCACTTTGTCGAGTGAGTATAGCCATTCGGGCATATTCTCGGGTATGTAAAACAGATTATAGTGTTCTACATTATGTAGCAGGACGATCGCCAGAAGGGCGAAACCTCTCAGGGAGTCAACAATGTCAAGTCTGTCTTTGTTGATTGTTGTATTTTGGATCATGGGGTAATTTTAAAATTCAATGATTTCGTTTTTTTATCCTGGTCAGCCATGCGCGTACAGGCTCATCATACCACCGCATAACCGCATAAGCGAACAGCAGGTTGAAAACAACCAGACAGCTGACAATCAGGACCAGCTTCATGCCTCCCGGTTTAACCGTATTGTAATAATCCGTGAACATCCACACAACAGGGATATGAGTCATATATAGCGGATACGATAATTTTCCGATGAAGATACAGATCTTTTTCATCAGCCCTGTTACATTTGTTTCCGCACCGATGCTGATGATTAACGGAAATAAGACGATCACCAGGAGCCCTTCGGCCAGCCAGTCGTTTTCGACGTGAGGATATGCGAATGCGGCCATAAGTAGAATAAAAGGAAGGATGAATCCGGTTTTGTTCCTGATGGTCAGTCCGAGGCGGTAGACCAGTAGACCGGCGATGAATGAATAACAGACTCGGGGGAATCCGTCTGTGACATTATCGATACTCCAGCCGTTGATCAGCCATCCGGATTTATAGGATGTATACATCAGCCAGGCGGCACACAGGCAGCCTATTATGATTAGTCCGGTTTTTTTGATGCGATACAGGATGAATGCATAAACTATATTGATGAGGTATTCCAGAAAAAGCGACCAGGAGGGAGTATTATAGGGGAACAGTCCTCCGAACCGGCCGGAAAGGATCGGGGTTGGGATCAGAAGTACGGAACCGATTAATGCCAGCCCTATTTTCCCCCATTCCAAAGGCTCCTGCATCCACGGGTTGAGGATATATCCTGCAAACCCGATGATACTGCCGAAAACGACCAATGGATGCAGACGGATGAGCCGGTTGATTAAGAATCCTTTGGTACCGATTTTCCGGATCCTACTATCATAGGCGAACCCGATAACAAAACCGGACAGGCAAAAGAAAAAATCGACGGCAAGAAAACCGTGCCCCAGCAGATTGTCCGAATAATCGGGATAGATCATTTCCAGGTAATGGAATACCAGAATCACAATCGCAGCAGTTCCGCGAAGCCCGTCGAGAGTGTCATAGTAAGGTTTGGAGTGTGTTTTTGTATCAGTCATAATGGAAAGTTAATTGTTATCATTTCATTTGTTTATCCATCCGGATGGCGTTTATAATCATATCATGGTATTTAAAACTCCGGTCGGCGACAAAAGTATAGAAAATATCCGTTTTTTTTGAGTTTTGATATTTATTTATAAATTTGATGCAAAAAATAGGATAAATTAAAAGAAAGATCTCTGCCGGTTAAAGAAAAACAGGTGTATACTTTCTGAATATTAAATAATTAAAGAATGAGAAATCTTATAGTCTGTGTGCTGGGTTACAGGATGGTACCGAATATACAATTCATCAAAGAAAGGCGTACGGCCGGTGCGTATTATCTTTTTATCAGTAATCCTGAAATGGAAAAACAGGGGATTCGGGAATACATTAAAAAAGCTTTTGATATTGAGCGGAATGAGTTGCCGCCTGTTGTTGTTGACAGGTATTCGGCAAAGGATCTGGAGGATGAGTTGATGAAGAGGGACTTTGAGAAGTTCAATAAGATCTTGGTAAATATTTCTGAAGGTACGCCTATTATGGTGAATGTAACGATGGAGTTTTTCAAGGATTTTGCTGCCGACATCTTTTTCATTCCCGATACGATTGAATATATGATCCAGGTATTTCCGAAACGTAAGCGCGGAGAAGTGAAGATCAAAAATAAAATCGGTTTGGAAGAATATGTGACGAGCTACGGCATGGAAATGAGGGGTGGAGGGCTGAGCGGACTACCTTTCGGTTATATCCTGAAATATCTGAAATTATACATTGCGTATGAAGGCCCGCACTGGAGGCTGTTGACCAATCTCCGTAATTACCGTTACAGAAGGCTAAAGCAAAAGATCAGCGCTTTTGCCGGCCTGGATGAGTTTCTCGAAGAAATAGAATTTCCGTTGGCAGACTGGAGTGGCGAATTTATTTCAGGAGAAGAGATCTGCTTCCTGACGGGCGACTGGTTTGAAGAATTTGTCTATTACCGTGTGAAAGACGAGTTCGGACTTTCGGCGGATAATATCAGGACGGGTGTAACCCTTACAAAAGAAGGTACGATGAATGAGTTCGATGTGATATTCTTTTATAATGGAATAATTTATACGATCGAATGCAAAACATCCATAAAGAATAAAGAAGGTAATATCATGACCGATACGATTTATAAAGTGAAAGCATTACAAAATAACCTCGGCTATTATTCGGATTCGAATATATTCACTTTGAGTTCGCGCGAAAACGGGGATGTGCGCAAAGAACACATCGAGCGCGGCCTGCTATTTATATCGACGTATATTGCCGTGAAGACATTTTGAGCTGTACCGACCTGTCCAAAATGCTTAAAATAAAGAAAATTAATTGATTAGCGGAATTTATATATTATGTTTTATAACATGATTAGTTGGTGTTAAAATTATTTTGATAATTTAATTTTATTTTTTAAATTTGAGGCAGAAATGCTTTAAATTTATATTATTTTTATGTTATATAACCTTTTATTATACCATAGATTCGACATTATTGTAACTGCCACAGAAGACACTGTATTTGATGCATGGATCGGCGCCGTATTACGAAATAACCTGTTGTATGCGACCGAACAAATCCGGATCTCCGGTCAGGATACGACCTTGTTCCGTATTTGTCAGCATTTTCCGCTGTCTGAACAACATCCTTTGTACAAAGAACTGAAAGACGGTTTTCCGGCTCCGTATTATTTATTTGTACGTGAACTGGACACCGTTGAGTTGGTCAATTTGCCGGCCGGCCGGCAAATCTCTTTTTCTTTGGTGTTGATTGGTGAAATATCGCGGTATATATCATATTTTATAAATGCGATTGATTTTATGTGCCGAAAAGGAATAGGGATGTATTCGAAACCTTTTATGCTGACCGAAGTGCGCGAAGTTTCCGCTATGGGTGAAAACCGGATCATGTATCGTAACGGAGCGATCGTATCAGATCGTTTACTTTTTCCGGTAGATATGGAAACCGTACAATCTGTTCTGTCGACATCAACTCTGACAGATCGTATGAGGATTACTTTTGAGTCGCCGGTTTGTCTGATCAAACAACGCAAGCGTTCGGAGGTTCCGGGTTATCAGGAAATGAGTAATTTATTTCCGGGTTTTTATCAGATTGTGAGGACAGCGGCTTATCGTTTGGAAAAACTGAATGCATTATATGCTGCTCCGGATGATATGGATTTGTATAACCGTTCCCATGAAAAGATAGAACCATATCTAAAAAGGGCAGCCTGGCTGGAAATAGAAGAGATAAACCTGAAGCGGATAGAATTGAAAAGTTCGCGCCGTAAAAACCGCAATGAAACCCGTATTCCGCTTGTTGGGCTTTCCGGGGAGATGATATTCCGCGGAAACTACAAGCCTTACATCACAATACTCAAATTTATGGAAAACTTAGGCGTAGGGCATGCGCTTACTTTCGGATTCGGGAAATTCAAGATAGAAATGATATGAGGAGAAAAATATTTTTATTAGGAGGAGCTGATTTGGAAATGTTGACAATCAAAAAAATATTAGAACGGCAAAACGAAATTATTTATGACAAAAAACTTCGATGGGACAATGCTGCGCTTTCCCGGTATGCAGAAGAATTGAAGCAATACGGAAACAATGAGGCGTATGAAATTTACGGAGTGGAACTTACGGAAAAGCAAGCCGCAATCCCTATTAATTATCACCGCATAGATCATCATAATGACTATAGCAATTTGCCTTCATCATTGGAGCAGATAGCATCTCTGCTGAACATAAAATTAGATCGTGAACAACAACTTATTGCGGCAAACGACCGCGGATATATTCCGGCGATGATCGCTATGGAGGCAAGCGGCGATGAAATCCGGCAAATACGCTTAGCCGACCGACGGGCGCAAGGTGTGACGGCCTCTGATGAACAATTCGCGGAAGATGCGGTTAGCGACAGGATAGAAGCCAATGGTATTATTATCGTAAAATCGGCGACAAACAGTTTTTCACCCATAACCGATCGGCTATACCCTTATGACCGGTTATTGATTTACACGGCGGATGAACTCATTTATTACGGCACGGGAAAACTCCGGCTTGTCGGAATCTATAAAAAAGAAATCCTTGAAGGAAAAATGTTTCACGGCGGCGGTGATTCAGGATTCATCGGTACAGTGCGTTCTGCCTATACCGAACAAGAAATAATAACATTAAAAGAAGAAATCATTAAACAAATAAATACATAAGCCTATGCACAGTTATCACATTTTTTATTTCCCGTTTAAGTGGGAGATCCCCAATAAAAAAGACAAATTGTTTTCGGAACAGGTTGATTTGGACGATATAAAAATTGTACCGGAAAGTGAATGGGAACGTGTTCAAATTCCCGATAAAATAGACACTTCTATTGTGGATGACAGGGTCAGAAAAGATTATGAAGCTATTTTTGGTGAAAAAAATTATTATTTTGAATTTGTCCATCCTGCTTTATATGATGAGCAAAGTAGGCCAAACTCTATTTTGCATCATTATGAACGAAAAGAAACCAAAGAAATTGCTCATTTGCCTCAATATATTATCAAAACCAAAGGAAAGAGTTATGTTCTTCAAATTGATGCAATGAACCTTAATTTATATGCGACGGGTGTAGGGGTGATCTCCTTTTTTCTAAAAAATGAATATGATAATCAAAAAGATCCGGATGATATACGAATTATCAATCAATTTGGGCGTCGTATTATGCCTCCTCATTATGGTGAGATAACATGTGGTCCGGATAAACGAGGCCTTATTTCAGAAGAAATATCTATCATAGGATTGAGGGGGATAGATGAGTATTACAAAGAAGACTTCAATGCAGAAAGATATGGATTGTCTGATGTCTGGAAACCGGCTAAATTCATCTGTCAATTAGTGAAAGATCTTTCTGTTGATTTAAAAGTGATTCCGGTAATAGATGATCGTATGTTTGTTAATTGTTGGTATGGTAATGATAAATTATCAGAACAATTTAAAGCATCGGAAAAAGAAAATGATTTGATAAAACAGTCGGTTCTTGATTTGGAAGATAAAGAACGACTGGAAAAATTTGTGGAAGGAGATTTTTGGTATAAATATCTTTTTGTGGACGAAGGTAGTGATGAAACCTGTCAGAATAATAAAATGAAAACAGAATTATTGGAGAAATGCACTTATTATCGCTGGCAAAAATACGGAACACTTTATGGAGTCTCCAGGTATTCTGTCATGTTATTGACAGATATGGGGTGGTTTTCTAAAAATATCGTATCTGTCCACATGCGGACAATTTATTCACGTATGGTGGAGTTGATGTTGGTACAACGTGCTTCTATGTTAAGATTCTCTGATGAGGTAACAAAGGTAAGTTGTTTGTCGGATGCAAATAAAATGACGATACCCCACAAAATAAGCTCTTTGTATAAAGAATATATTCGTTTTGTGAATCAGATTTTTTTTAGAGAAGTGACAGCTCAGGATCAAGGGATAGAGCTTTATCATATAATGATGAGTCAATTTGATTCGGAGAAACAGATTACGGATTTGGATGATGAAATCAGCGAATTGCATGATTATGCTTCATTGTTGGCCGACCAAAAAAGAAATGACAATGGACAGTTATTAAATGTATTGGCCGCCATTTTTCTACCAGCAACAATATTAACCGGATTGTTTGGTATGAATCCTTTTAGCGGAGATTTTTGTTTAGGCGATTTCATCTTTCAAATTGGTGCGATTGTGTCAATTTCTTTGATCGTATTATTAATTATAAGAAGGAAAATATATGAAAAAAAGTAGTTGTTTTTGTATCGGTTTATTGTTCTTTATAGTATTGATTGTAGTTGCATCAGGAGTGTTTTTGTTTGGCTGTTCGAACTGTTGGAGTACACTTCTTATTAAAGGTTGTGTTTTTGTTTTTCTCACAATCTCGTTATTGTGCTTTTCTTATTTTCTCTTTGCAAAAGTGAAGGAAATAGAACTAACAGAATTGAAAATCAAAGAAAAAAAAGATGATTTGGAAAATAAAAAAGACTGGGAGCGATTTGTTTATGTTTTAAATAAAGAGAAAAAAACAGTCGATGATCTTAGACAAGAAAATGAAACTCTTAAAAGCGAGAAAGACCAAGTCGAACAAGAGTTGGGGAAATTAAAGGGTATAAATAAAGACATCTATCTTGAGCATGAAGAACAGATTATGCAGATATATGCTTATGCACTTCTCGGTTCTGGAGGAACACCTTCTGCAGAAGAAATCAAAAAGAAACTGGAAGAGGCGAATAAATCATACCAAGAGATAAAAAAGATTATGAAAAACAATAAAAATCTAAACTTATGAACAAATTGGAGGTAATATTAAAACAGCACACCCCCTTGATCCATTTTCAGCATGATCAGGAAGGGGCGACTCTGCGGGCAAGCGAAGTGAAGCCGAAGTTGGATCGGTTTATCTTGACGAAATTGGGGGAGGAATACCATGAGATGGCTAAAAGAGAATATAAGAATGAGTATGATGAAAAATTGAAAGAATTAAAAAAGAAGAATCCAAATGTTTCTGATTTATCATTTTATGATACAGGCTGTATTTATGCTTTGAAGCAAGACTGGTTGATTAAGGGGAAAGAGGGAGCATTAGATTATAAGATAAGATTTTTGGCACAAAAAGAAAATTATATAAAATCGATCTATTTATCGTCTTTTTCAGAAGAAAAAGAAGGGGAATTGAAATATATGACTGCTACTTTTCCATTTTTACTAGCAAACATGGGAGGAAAAGATAATAAAAATGAGCTCAAGAATTTTTCTTTTTATAAAGAAATTAATCTTTTAGCTGTTACATTTAATGATTATTTATACCGAAAGATAAAAAAAGAAATAATATCCTTTTTTCTTTTAAATAATTTTGGTAATAGACATAATAAAGGTTTTGGTAGTTTTACTGTTAAGAGTATTGATGGTGAGATGGTGGTAGGTGATAGTTTGACACTAAAACAAACATTTTTCCTCTCATTTGAAAATGAAGGAAAAATAAGATTAAATAAGGCTACATCTCAAAATGAACGGAGAGAAATAAATTCAAATGAGTTGGAATTTTATGAACAGATTTTTAATGTTATAGATTATTATTGGAAAAGATTGAAGTCGGGAATTAATTATGTGCCAAAAGGAGAATATCAAAAAAGCATCACAGATAATCATGAAAGATACAAAAAGTCATTCTTATTCAAATATTTAAATGAAAATACGGATTATACTTGGGAAAAAAGATTCATTAAAGAAAAGTTTTACGGTTTGTCTCCTAAAATTAATCCCAAGCCGTATTTTGCGAGGGCTATAATGGGACTTCCAGATAAGTTTACTTATTCTAAACCTACATATTTAAACAAATCAAACCCGGAGTATCCAATATATCAGGATCGAGCAAAGAGAGATGATATAAAAATAGTACAGAAAATTGAACCGAAAACAATAGAAAGAATAGCATCTCCAATATATTTCAAACCAATTGTAGATAACAACCTTATAAAGGTTTATGTCTTGATAAAAGAAGAACATATACAAGAAATTTATGCAAATAAGCTATGTGATTTATTTAACTTTGAAAAAGAAAATAACAACAAAAAATATCATGGATGCTTATCGCTCCCTTTGCAAATCATAAATTATAAAAAATTGTTAAATCAATATAACAAGGAATTGCTGTCTGAGGATTCAAGTAAAGATTTCTTTACTCCTAAGGATTTTAGATGGAATAATATTGTTGAAAAAGTTAAAATAAAACATAATTAATATGAATTACACAGCACTAACAATTGGTCCTCTTTATCAGACTTTTTCTCTTGCTAAAAAAACAAGAGAGTTTTGGGCGGGAAGTTTTATGTTTTCGCTATTGATGAAAAGCATAATAGACCAAATAGAAGATAAAGAGAATATAATTTTGCCTTATGCCCGAAATGCGAAGTATCCGGAACTGAAATCCGTGGGCTTGTATTCCGACAGGCTCTTGTATAAAGGAAGCATTCAGGATATAGATACTATAATCACAAATGCAATAGATGTATTAGCGAGTTATATGTATCAAGGCTCAAATTCAGAAAATGAAGATATGAAACGAAAGGCTCAAATGAAAGAGCTGCTTTCAAGCTATGTTCAAGTCTATCATTTTTCATCAGGCAAGATAGAGGACATAAATCCTGATCCGGAAAGAAATTACATTGAGAGGTTACACACTGTTTTAGATTCGTTGGAATTGGAATCGAAAATAACTACTGCTTCAAGTATTAAAGGTATCTCGAAATTTTATAAATATATTTCGAAAACGAGAATTTATAAAGAGCATTATTTATCACATTATAAAGATGGAACAAGATCATTAGTGGAAATAGCAACTCACGAATTATTGTGTTGTCCTCTTTTCAGAAATGCATATGATGAATTGAGGAATAAATACATAAAAGAGGATAAAAAACAAGATGAAAATGTCGTTTTTGTTGAAGATGATAACGATTTTTTGAATGCGCTGAAAGAAAAAACAAGTATAATTATAAAAAATGAAAAACAAGCCAAAAGACCAATTGATAATCTGCCTGTCTTCAAAAATCACCATAAATATATTGCCGTAATTTATGGTGATGGAGATAAAATGGGTCAGCTTATTAGAGAGGTGGTAAAGGCTCAGGATAATAGCTTGAATGGCATTCATACCGTTTCTTCTACATTGTTTGAATGGGCGAAAGCAAGTGCAGAGATAATTAAAAGTTATGGTGGATTGCCTGTATATGTTGGGGGTGATGATATTCTTTGTTTTGCTCCGATTGTTAATGGAAAAGAAAATATTATTGATATCTTACAAAAAATAAGTGCAGATTTTACTGATAAATTTAAGGAGGCATTAAAAATATTTCCTGTTCAAGATTTTCCAACACTTTCTTTTGGCGTATCCATAACCTATTATAAGTTTCCATTAAATGAGGCATTGGTGCACGCGCATCACCTAATTGGAGAAATGAAAAAAAATGGGGGCAATGGTGTTAATCTGAAGATGTTGAAGCATAGCGGATCCAATTTCCATATTATGCTAAAATTTCCACATCCGAAAATGAAGAGTAATTCTACCGAGTTTGACATTTTTAAGAACCTGATGGAAATTGATTTTGATGATAAGATGTTAAGTTCTACTGCTTATCACTTGCAAAACAATGAATCGCTGCTGAATTCAATTAATGTTGGAGATGTTAATAATGAATCAGAACGAAACGAGCGCATACATAATTTTTTCTATAATAAGATGGAGGGCTATCCGAAAGATAAAGAAATGGATAAACCTCATTTTTTTGTAGAAGTAGAGAAAATGATTAAACATATTTATCGTGAAGGGATTGATAAAGAGTGTCTTGTTGAGCGTAAGGTGAAATGCAAAATACTTCCTCTGTATGATATGCTCCGGTTAGTACGATTTTTTAAAGGATTAGATAAAACATTTTAGTTATGAATATATATAATTACGAATTAATAATACGACCAGTCAATTCCTTTTTCTTTGGAGGCGAAAAGAAGTTCAATTCAGCAGAAGAAGGAGAGACTAATTATCTGGTAAGTTCGATGGTTGTTCCGCAACAAACTACGATACTTGGTATGTTGCGTTATGCTTTGTTAATGAGGCAGATTAAATTGGAGGGGAGCGCTGCTTGGAAAGATGTTGATTTGATTGGGGAAAATAGCTTTGATGGTAAGAGTACAAGTTTTGGAATTATTCAGAAGTTGTCTCCCATTTACTTCAAAAAAAATAATATTTTGTTTGAAGAAGCCGGATTGAACATTCAAATATATAAGGATGAGAATGACAATGACGTTTCAACCAGATTTGACCTTGCTGAGATTGGTGGTAGTTCCCATTCTTCTCATGAGAATAAAAGCAAAGTTTACTTTTTGAAAAACTATATTCCAAAGCAAGATCAAAATCATTTTCTGATTGATCGTACTAACCATTATAATGATGCAGAACTAATTTCGTATAGCGACATTTTTACTGTTTGCGAACAACCCGGAAATAAAAAAGACCGTAGTGGAAAAACAAGTTTAGAAGGATTCTATAGACAGACAAAATACCGAATGAATCCGGATTTTTCGTTTTGTCTATTTCTACAAACTAACAATAAGATAGATTTGACAAATGGCGATTGTTTTTTTGCTACAATGGGAGGTGATCAAAGTTTGTTTGAGGTAAAATTGAATTACCAGAATCAAGGTGAAGATTATTTTTCATTAAACTGCAGAAGTGGTGATCCAAAGCCAAATGAAGGATATATCAAGTTTATTTCACATGCATTTGTTTCAAACAGTATTTTGTTTGAATGCAAATTTTCAATTATCGAAACTGCCAGTTTTAGATATATTTATACAGAAACAGCCAAGACAACTGATTGGAATAATGTGCGAACACGGAAAAGTGTTAAATCCAATACTGAAGAAGGTGACAATAGAAGACCTCAAATGAGTAAGCAAATACGTTTACTCAATAAAGGCTCTATTCTTTATTCGGATAATTTATCGAAAGTGATGGCAGAAATAGAGAAACATGAAGCCTATCGGGCAATTGGCTATAATTATTATGAAGTTATAAATCAATAAAAGTTAAAAAAAATGAGAACAGAAGCGTATATTATTACATGCAAGACCAATATGCATGCAGGTAAAGGAACAGCCGATCAGGGAGTGATTGATAATTTAGTCCAAAAAGACCATACAGAAGAGCTTCCTTGTGTGTATGCATCAAGTTTGAAAGGTGCTTTTCGGGAGTATTTTGAAGAGTATGTTTATTCAAAAACAAGAAATTTTACAGGGGAAGAAAGATTAACTCAATCAAAAATAGATGAGATTTTTGGTTGGAGTTCTAATCGACTTGAGACAGAAAAAAAAACTTTGCAGAATGGGGATGCCCAGATGGAGGAAAGTCCGAAAAAAGGGAATTACGTATTTCACGATGCTCTGCTGCTTTCAATTCCGGTGAGGAGTAACAAGCAGAGTTTCTTTCAAGCAACTTCGCCAATGGCGATCAAACGCATCGTAGAAACATTGAATACCTTTGGATTGAGCTATAAAGAATTGGATCAATTTTATGCAAGTATAAAGGATATAACAGAAAATAAGACATATGTCTACGGGTTGCCATCTATAACCAATGATTTGCAAATCGAATTTTTCTCTGGATTTGATGCAAAGGAAAATAATCCTTTAAAAAATGTATTTGGAGATTATTTAGTTGTTGTCCATGATGAAACATTCAAATTATTGAACGAAGACTATAATCTTCCGATTGTTGCACGGAATCAGTTAGAAAATGGAGAAAGTCAAAATTTGTTTTATGAACAAATAATACCGCGCCAATCAAAATTTTTCTTTGTTACAAATAGTCTAAAGGACTCTGTTGATTTTGAACATTTCTTATCCAAACATGTGAAAGATATGCCGGTACAGATTGGCGCTAATGCAAGTATTGGTTATGGTTTCTGTCATGTATTACCTTTGTCCGCAACAATGAAAGGGGGAAATAAAGATGAATAATAAAATAAATATTGAAAAATTACTGATTTCGGCAGACAATGCGTTAACACAATCTGAAATCGTATTACAAAACATTCCGGTATTGAAAGAATACGATGGGTATATTTCCGGATTTGGAGCAACTGTTATCAACATAGGCATAAAAGCAGCTCTGGCATTCTATATGAAAGATGCAACAAAGCTGACTAATGGAACGCCTAAGATTCCTTATAGGGCAAGAGTTGTACGTGCTTTAGCAATCATAGTGGAGAAAGCTGATGAGAGAGCGTTATTTGATTCTGTTTGTGCACTTCCTGATGATAATCAAATTCTGATTCATGCAGAAATGAAAAAACTGGTTGATGCTTCTATTGCATTAAAATTAATGATTCGCACTTATGAATTTAATGATAAAGATAAAAAGGATTAGCTATGAATATTGGATTTTATTATAATAAAATATATTTTTATAAGTCGCTGAAATATAAAGAACAATCACAATCGCAAGGACGGGATGTAAGTTCAAGGGAAAAGTGGCTTTTAGGTAAAATGAAAGAAATTAACGATGAACTCACCGTTAAAAGGAATTATGGCGAATTAAAAGATTCTCTTTTTTTGAAAGGAACGTCATTTGATTTGAAGACAGAATATCCAGGACTTGCTACTGGTACAGGTATGGGGCATGAGGCGGATGTCAAAGGAGAACTAAAACTTGGTTTTTATTTTGACTATACAACTGGGCAACCTGTAATTCCCGGCTCAACCATCAAAGGTGTTTTGCGTAGTGCATTTCCACAATGGGATGGTCATAAGAAAACATCCGAGAAGAAAAAATTGGCAAAGACTGCCTATATATACATGCTATTGGAAAGAAAGGGGAACGAAAAATGGGACGAACTAAGAAAAAAATGGGATGCTTTGGATGACGATGAAATAATAAAGCAAAAAAAGAGAATAACTACGATAGAGAAGGAAATATTCGAAGGAGTTGTTAACGGAGAAAATATTCCTGTATATCAACGCGACATATTTCATGATGCTTATATTTCGGCCGGAACAACTCTGAATCCAGCAAAAGACAGAATTTTAGGTGTAGATTCAATTACGCCACATGTTCAGGAAGGAATGTCCTATGAAGCTAGCATGTTGAAAAATCCAACACCAATTTCATTTTTGAAAGTACTGCCGGATGTGAGGTTTTCATTTCATTTCATATTAAATGATCATTCAAGTAATCATTCAGATTTGTTGAACTCTGATAAGAAAAAAGATCTTTTTAAACAAATCCTTCTCGATTTTGGCATCGGGGCTAAGACAAACGTCGGGTATGGACAGTTTTCGGCTGATTAATTAGATATGAAAACATTAATTGTAAGTATATTGGGGCGCCTTATGGTGCCCAATATACAATTTATCAAGGAGAAGCGGACGAAGGATGCCGATTTTCTTTTTATCAGCGATCCGGAGTTAGAAGAAGAAGATCTTCGGCAATGCATTAAAAGTACTTTTGGTATAGATAAAAACGAACTTTCTCCAATTGTTGTTGATGAATATGATGCCCGGGCGCTTGAGGATGAATTAAAAAAGCGGAAATTTGAACAGTACGATAAGATATTGGTGAATGTTTCGGAGGGGACAATCGTGACGGCTAATGTAACGGTGGATTTCTTTAAAGATTATATTGCTGATATCTATTATATTCCGGATACGATCAGTTACATGGTTCGGATTTTTCCGAAACGCAGGCAAGGAAAGGTTGATATAAAAAACAAGATCAACATGACGGAGTATGTTACAAGTCATGGTCTTGAGATGCGTGGCGGAAGGCTAAGCGGTATATCTATGGATTATATACAAAAAATGCTGGTGCTTTATCTTGCATATGATAATGAGCGTTGGTGGACTCTTTCCAGGCTTCGTCCTTATCGTGGAAAGAAGCGTTGCTACCGGATAGATAAGTTTCCACAACTGGATGTTTTTCTGCGGGAAATCGAGTTCCCTTTGGTAGATCAGAATCGAGAATATATTAATCGGGAAGAAATTGGTTTTTTAACCGGTGACTGGTTCGAGGAATATGTTTATCATATAATCAAAGATGAATTCAATCTTTCAGGGGATAATATCAAAACCGGTATTACCCTTAGTAAAGACGGTGTAATCAATGAGTTTGATGTCGTGTTTTTTTATAATGGTGTATTATACACAATTGAATGTAAAACATCCATAAAAGATAAAGAGAAGAATATCATCACCAATACGATTTATAAAGTCAAAGCGCTTCAGAATAATCTGGGACATTACTCCGATTCTAATATTTTTACGTTGAGTTCTCGGGCGCAGGGCGAGATCCGGCCGGAACACGTTGAACGGGGAGAAGTTTTTAATATCGATGTTTATTGTAGAGAGGATATTCTGAACTGCCAGGATATTCCGAAAATGTTGAAAATAAAGAAAGTCTAAAAGTGTACGTCTGGAAATCAACCTAATATCAGTTGCTATGAATACACAATTTCAACGATTATGTGCAGTGAATACTTTGTTTGAAGCCTGGAAGGTCGTGAAGTCGAAAAATTCGGCTGGAGGAATTGACGGATTTTCGGTTGCAATGTTTGATGAAAACCTGAAAGTATATCTGAGTCAGCTGCAGGAAGATTTGCGCAATGGTTCATGGAATCCTAATCCTTATCTTCGTGTTGAGATTCCGAAAGATGAAAATGAAAAGCGAAAATTAGGCTTACTTAGTGTCAAAGACAAGATTGTACAACAGGCCATCAAAATGCTTGTTGAGCCGATATTCGAACGTATGTTTCTTGTAAACAGCTACGGGTATCGTCCAGATAAAGGGCATTATAAGGCTATAAAACGTTCTTCTCACGAAATGCAACTTCGGAAAAATGCTTGGATTGCGCAACTGGATATTGACAATTACTTTGACACCATCAATCATGATCTTTTATTCAGTCGGTTGAAGTCGGTTATCAAAGATGCTGAAATTCTACGTCTGATTGAATTGTCTGTGAAAATGGGAGTAGTTTCTCAAAAGATGAAATGGAACGATGTAAAAGCTGGTGTGCCACAGGGAGCGGTACTTTCTCCGATTTTGGCAAATTTCTATTTACATCCTTTCGATCAGTTTGTAACATCGAAAACAAAATCGTATATCCGTTATGCGGATGATTTTATAATCATTGCCGATACCAAAGAGTTAGCCAGTGATCTAGTAAAGCGTTCAACGGATTTCCTGGAGAAACGATTGCGGTTAAAGCTGAACGAACCCTTTATCGGTGAAGTCAAAAATGGAATTGAATTTTTAGGTGTTGTAGTCAAGCATCATGGTATCTCCGTTTCGCCTGAAAAAGAAAAGAAGCTGCATGATCGTATTCAATCTCTGGAAATACATAATGGAACTTTTTCTTCGAAAAGTCTCGATGGTCTGTTAGGTATTGACCGTTATTATTCGCGATTGCTACCGCAGAATTATCTGAAAACGCTGGATGAAGCATTGATTCAAAAGGTTAATTCGTTGATAGAGCAAGCGCATTACGCTATTTCAGGAAGGAAAGTGTTTAGCGCGATGCTCTGGAAATTACCGTTTTTTTCCTCCGAAAACCAATTGAACCGAAAGACTCATATTAATGCCTGGTTGGAGTATTACTCTGAAGTGAAGCGGCGGGCCGATGTCTCTGGAAAGGAAGACGACAAGAAGAAAAATCAAAAATTGATTCGTCAGAAGAAAGCCGAGTATCAAAGGCGTGAAAGTGAAAATTCGGAATTGATTGTGTCATCATATGGCAGTTTTATAGGAAAAAATAATCGGGGCATTTCTGTTAAGTTGAAAGGTAAAAGTGTATTTGAAAAAACAACATCCGCTTTGGAGCATATAACGGTTACGACATCTGGAGTAAGTATTTCAAATAATGCAATTTTTTATTGTATGGAGCGGAAAATTCCGATTGATTTTTTTGATATGTCTGGAAGACTGTACGCGTCAGTTCTTTCTCCGGTATTTATTGATCAGTCAGTATGGCATCAGCAGGCGACAATGCCGCTTGAACGTAAAGCGCTTTTAGCCTCGTCCATAATTCAAGGGAAATTGCGGAATCAACTGAATCTGATGAAATATTTTCATAAATATCATGCGCGGGAAGGTAATGTGGTGGTCGATAGTTGTGAGAAAGCGATGGAACTGATACAAGAATGTATCGAAAAAGTAAAACAGTCAGATTTGCAAAATCCGGACTATGCGGAGGTTTTGCGTTCGCATGAATCGGTGGCTGCTGTGGCTTACTGGTCTTATGTTCGGGAGTTGTTGCATGATGACGATGTAGAATTTGAAGCACGTGTACGAAAGGGAGCTACAGATCTGATGAATTCATTGTTAAATTACGGGTATGCTATTCTATATGCAAGAATCTGGCAGGCCGTATTGGCTGCAAAGCTAAACCCTTCTGTTGCCGTTTTTCATGCATATCAGCCGGGTAAGCCGACATTTGTCTATGATTTAGTTGAAATATTTCGTTCACAGGCAGTTGATCGGATTGTTATTGGATTGATTCAGAAAAAAGAGCCTTTAAAACTGGAAAAGGGACTGCTTGATGAAGATACTAAAAGGCGATTAATTCAAAATATACTGGAACGGTTAAATCGTTATGAAAAATTCAGAGGTGAAGAAATGAAGTTTTCTAAAATCATTAAGTTGCAGGCGAAAGAGGTTGCAGAGTTTATTATGGATCGAAAAGCTTCATTTAAACCTTATCTGGCGAAATGGTAAACATGATATATAATGTACAATGAGTAGAGCGAAACGTATTTTTTGTGTGATAGCTTATGATATTCAGGACGACCGTATGCGGGCGAAAGTTTCTAAATTATTGGAAAAAAATGGATATCGTATAAACTACAGTGTATTTGAATGTATGCTGACGGAGAAACAATATAATATGCTGCAGAAACAAATAGAAAGTAAAATAGATGCGAAAGAAGATACCGTGGTTTATTATCCAATCTGTGTCGATTGTTTTGCAAAGATTATGTATCAACCAAGGCGGCAAAGTGCTGCACGGGTTGTAAATATTGTTTAATTTGATTAGTGTTGAAATCTATTTGGTAATCAGTGATTTAAAAACGCAAGCGTTAAAATGTGTTTCGCGAAGTTTTGTGGCTTTTGTAAAGTGCTGAATGATAGTGGTATATGCGTGTTTGACGTTTTTTTGCCTAATTAAAAAAGTTCGCAAATGTTCCAAAATAGAGAAATCTTACGTACATTTGCGAAAATCGCGATCTTTGACTTCTGTAACTATCTGAAAATGAGATATGTTTTTTGAGGTAAAAATGGCGATTTTTCGCAAATCTTCGGTTTTGTAAAAAAGGGTAATAGGTTTGCGAAGTTTTTAAGGGATATAAAATATTGAAATTCTGCTAAATATGCAGGAGTAGTGGTGATTTTTGTAATGTTTGATACTTGAGACGAGGTACATTTGCGAAGTTTTTCAGAAAACGATCGCTAATTATTGATAGTCATTAGGGTGGTTAGAGATGATTGATAAATGTGATTTTGTAATTGATTGGTAATTATGGAGATTACCGTTATTCCTGCAGTAGCGGGATTGAGACGTTTTTGGATATATTTATTCGTTTCATTTTGTTGATTACCGTTATTCCTGCAGTAGCGGGATTGAGACTTTCTTTCTTCATAACAGCAATAAATCTTTTATTTGGATTACCGTTATTCCTGCAGTAGCGGGATTGAGACATCATTAATACCTTTTTGTCCCTTAAGATGCTTTTCAATAAGATTACCGTTATTCCTGCAGTAGCGGGATTGAGACTTTTGCTTCTTCCAGCAAGTCTTTTTTCTCTTTCATGATTACCGTTATTCCTGCAGTAGCGGGATTGAGACATGTCCTTCTTCATAATTCTACAGCATTTAATTTAGATTACCGTTATTCCTGCAGTAGCGGGATTGAGACGATGATGAAACTTTCCATAATTGTAAATA
>JAITVS010000183.1 GCA_031285685.1 Tannerella sp. | reverse complement strand
CCTATCCTATATGTAATATCTACGTTTCTCATTTATTATCTCATCTGTTTATAAAAATACGAAAAAATAATATGGTCATATCATAATCCACACATACCTGCGTATATAGTTAATATACCGGCAATTATTGTTCCATTTTAAGATACGATAAAACAGATATTCAGGTAATGATTTTTTTTCAGCGTATAGATGTAATATTTCAAAGGAGGAATATAAATGTCATTTGATTTACATTGATAGGACAATGTATTACACCAGGAGGATTCTTTTTGATCTTTGAAATCGGGTAACTTATTCTGAGCCATTTTGGTATGAGAAAACCAATCGGTTGTTCTCACAACAATATCTATAAAAAGCGGAGTAGGAAACTCATCATTTTCACGAAGCAAACAAGATTTGTTTTCTTCGTATTTGGAAATCTGCTCTCTCGCTTCCGATGCTACGTACGCAACAAGCGCTTCCATTTTATCCGATATACAAGAAAATATACCGCATTCCCCATCATTAATAACGTTCTGTTCCCTACAAGAGACACTGCTCCCTTCAGAAACATAACCAGACTCCGAAGGGATAAGACTTATAAACAGAAATACAATAAAGTATTTTAATGCCGATACCATACTTTCCGATTAAGTATGCAAAGGTAATACTTTATTTTATCAATGGGAACGAAATGAAAATATAATTTGCATTATTTAACCCGGGAAACTGAGCCCTTTGGATTTCTCTTAAAAGCAAGAGATAAAATAATGGATATAGTCAAAAGAGAAATGATAATACCTAACGATACATAATTTGATATGTGGAAACTATATCCGAAGTGGGCGCAAAACTCATTGATGCACATTTTAAATCCGATAAAAGCAAGTATTCCCGCAAGTGCATATTTGAGATAATGGAAATACCCCATGATGCCATTCAGTGCAAAATAAAGGGATCTCAATCCCAGAATAGCGAAAATATTGGATGTAAAAACAATGAATATATCTTTCGACACCGACAATACGGCGGGAATCGAATCTACAGCAAAAACAACATCCGAAATCTCTATAAACAAAAGAGCGATAAAAAAAGGTGTTGCATAAAGAACCCCATTCTTACGTATAAAAAAACGCGGATCCGAGATATTGTCCGTTACAGGTATCATTTTCCGGAATTTACGGATGATAAAGTTTTTATTCGGATCAAACTCTCCTTCTTCTTTCTTATCCACCAGCATATGTATTCCCGTATAAATAAGGAAAGCGCCGAAAATATACATAATCCAACTGAATTGTTGAATAAGAGCCACACCGGCAAATATAAATATAGCTCTCATTATCAAAGCGCCGAAAATACCCCAGAACAACACTTTATGCTGATATTTCGGAGCTATATTGAAATAGTTGAATATCATAATAAAGACAAACAGATTATCGACACTAAGCGACTTTTCAAGTACATATGCCGTGAAAAAATCAAATGCCTGCGCTTTTCCGAATAAGAAATAAATACCGGCATTAAAGGCAAGAGCTAATGATATCCAGAAAATACTCCACGCAATCGCTTCTTTTATTTTAACCTCCGTGTCTTTCTTGTGGAAAACACCAAGGTCCAGCATCAGCATAATAACCACAAAAACAAGAAAACCAATCCAATAACCCGCACTAACTTCCATTATACTATTTCATTTTTTATCTTTTCCTGGACAATCGCATCAATAACCGCTACTGTCGTAATATTTACAATGTCGCGCACCGAACTTTCTATATCCGTAAAGTGTATCGGTTTATTCAGCCCCATCTGAATCGGGCCAATCATTTCCGCGCCACCCATCTCCTGCAATAATTTCTGTGTAATATTAGCCGAATTCAGATTCGGGAAAATAAGCGTATTTACATCTTTTTCGTTCAATTTGCTAAATGGGTATTTAGCATCCCTTATGTTTTTGTCAAGGGCAAAATTCGCCTGCATTTCCCCGTCAATCACCATATCCGGATATTTTTCATGCATATGTTTTATGACATCGTGGACCTTTACCGGACTACCGCTTGTATCCGCTCCGAAATTTGAGTACGATAACATAGCCATCACCGGGTTGTATGCGAAAAAGTTTACCGCATGATGCGTCAAACGCACGACATCAATAAGTGTTTCGGTAGATGGGTGACGATTGATCAGCGTATCGGCAAGAAACATAGTTCCTTTCTTTCCGGTCATTATATGCAGAGCACCGAAATGGTTGTATCCTTCCTGTATTCCGATCACTTCTTTCGCCACTTTAATCGTATTGGAGTATTTTGTGTAAACGCCTGTAATAAAAGCATCCGCGTCACCTGTTTCCACCATCATCATTCCAAAATAGTTGCGTTCAACCATCTTATCTTTGGCTTCATCGTATGTCGCACCTTCCCTCGCCCTCTTTTTGCTGAGAATTTCAGCATAACGGCTACGACGTTCTTCTTCACGATCGTGACGGAGATTTACAATTTCTATTCCGTCAAGGTCCAATTGTAACTCGTCAGCCAGTTTCTGAATGCGTTCATCATTACCTAATAAAATGGGATGGCATATGCCTTCGGATTTTGCCGTGACAGCGGCCTTCAGCATATTTTCATGACTTCCCTCCGCAAAAACAACACGTTTGGGATTCTGTTTTGCCATTTCTGTGAACCGACGAATCAGTTTATTATCATATCCCATCAGGTCATTCAACTTGATTGCATATTCGTTCCAGTCGGTAATCTTCCTGCGTGCGACACCCGATTCGATTGCAGCTTTTGCCACTGCAGTAGAAACAACGGTCAATAACCTGGGGTCCATCGGTTTCGGAATGATATATTCTTTCCCAAACGATAACCTTGATAAACCATATGCGGCATTCACAACATCAGGAACAGGTTCTTTAACAAGTGAAGCGATGGCTTTTACAGCAGCCAGTTTCATTTCTTCATTGATACTTGTTGCACGTACATCAAGTGCGCCACGAAAAATATAAGGAAATCCGAGTACATTATTGATCTGGTTCGGGTAATCCGAGCGTCCTGTAGCATAAATCAGATCTTCACGTGATGCTTTCGCATTCTCGAAAGAGATTTCCGGATTGGGGTTAGCCAATGCGAAGACAATCGGATGGTCGTTCATTTTACGTACCATGTCGACCGTCAGCACATCGGCGACAGATAATCCGAGAAACACATCGGCTCCTTCCATCGCCTCTTCGAGCGTATCAACATTTTTTTCCGTCGCGAAGAATTTCTTTGATTCATTCAGGTCCGTACGACGTACTGAAATTACACCTTTACTGTCGCACATCACAATGTTTTCTTTTTTCGCACCCAGCGCAATATACAGTTTTGTGCACGAACTGGCCGATGCTCCGGCCCCGTTTACTACGATTTGTACCTCTTCTATCTTTTTTCCGGTCAGCTCCAATGCATTTATCAGGCCGGCAGACGAAATAATCGCCGTTCCATGCTGATCGTCGTGCATCACCGGAATATCCAGTTCCGCTTTCAGGCGTTTTTCTATTTCGAAACATTCCGGCGCTTTAATATCTTCCAGGTTGATCCCTCCAAATGTCGGAGCGATCGCTTTTACCGCCTGAATGAACTTTTCCGGGTCTTTTTCATTTACCTCAATGTCAAACACATCGATACCGGCAAAAATTTTAAACAAAAGTCCTTTGCCTTCCATTACTGGCTTTCCTGCCAATGCGCCGATATCACCCAATCCGAGAACGGCTGTCCCATTGGAAATCACCGCAACCAGATTGCCTTTCGCCGTATAATCGTAAGCTGTTTCCGCATCTTTTTCAATTTCCAGGCATGGCTCCGCAACACCGGGAGAATAGGCTAAAGAAAGATCTCGTTGTGTACTGTGAGGTTTTGTCGGAACAACTTCTATTTTACCCGGCTTCCCTTCCGAATGATATTCAAGAGCCGCATCTTTTATACTTTTTGCCATAACCTGTAAACATTTAATTTATAAACAATAATTTCTCCCTTTCACGAAACGCGGCAAAAGTATAAAAAATACTTATATTTCTTTGTATATTTATATTCTTTATGAAACGGTGTTAAAAAATCATTGCTGTATTTTTGCCGCCGAAGTATTCCGGATAAAGACATTATTACCCGGGGTGATTTATTAGGTATTCTTTTAGAATTATCGCATGATTATGCATCGTATTTTTCGATGCATACAATCAAGGTAACCCTATCATGGTTTTTCAGTTCTTTTAAAAAGGGTTTTGTTGCCGGATTTTTCTCTAATTCCTGTTCATACTTTTGCTTAAAACTCTTCCAGTTTTTTTCTTCATCTTCATGGAACCATTGGCGTATGACCGGTGATGGGGTTATTTCCTTCGCCCATAAGTCATAATGAAGATTTTCTTTCTTTATTCCGCGCGGCCATAAGCGGTCGACTAATACCCTGAAGCCGTCAGCTTCTTCTTCAGCTTCATATACCCGTTTTGTTTGTATCTGTGTCATAATTTTTAATTTTTAAAAAGACCGATACGACAAAAGTAATCAAATTAATAGACATGTATACTGTTTTGCGCAGATGGGAGATAATTTACACCGATCCATGTAATCAGAAGCAATATAAATGCAATGGGAAGCATCCATAAGGTGATTTTCGGATGAAATTTTTGCAATCGCAAATGGATAAATACGAGATATGCGGCGGCGGTGACAAAGGCCCATGTTTCTTTCGGATCCCATGACCAATAGTGTCCCCACGCGTCTTTTGCCCAGACACAACCCATCAACATGCCGAGCATCAGAAAACCGAAACCGACATAGACCAGATTGTCTGTCAGGTGGTATAATTGTTTGTCCGGTTTGCCTTTCCCCAACTTCGACAATTGGATAAATGAAGCGATTGTGGCGGCGGCAAACATAGCATATGAAAGGATATAAACCGTCACATGAGGTACAAACCAATAACTCTGTAAAGCAGGCATCAGGTTTTTTGAGTGGATTTCCGGCTTAAAAATATTAATGCAGGTGAAGACAATCGCCATCAG
The DNA here is from genome assembly GCA_031285685.1 of Tannerella sp. Lineage (GTDB taxonomy): Bacteria > Bacteroidota > Bacteroidia > Bacteroidales > Tannerellaceae > Tannerella. The sequence continues at coordinate 12,367 of JAITVS010000183.1, read as the reverse complement.
CGCCGAAAAGGAAAGCAACCATTTATATTTCCAGTGTTTATAGGTGATAAAGCCAACAGTCGCAAGAAAGAACGAATACCACAAGCGGGTTTCGCCGATTGTTCGCAGCGGCGGACGCTCCTGCCCTATCCATAAGCCGATAATAAAAGCAGCAAAAATGCCGACACCAATCAGCATCAATAGATTACTTATTTTTTTTGAGGTCAGATAAACCAGGATACCCGCGCTGAGCCAGCAAATCATGGCCGGTACTGCAAACCATAAAAAATCATCCCATGTCATACGCTTTCCTCCTGATTTTTATCCGATACTTCGTTCTTATCTGCAGCATCGCTCTCTGTTTTCCTCCTGTTTCCTGTCCACAACATACAGACAGAACCGGCAGCAAGCATAAAGATACCGATATACACAGGTATCAGCCATGGATCGTACACAAGTTCCATAATACTGTAATTCGATAATTTTCCGGCCTCTTCGTCATAACTATACTGATAGATCGTCCAGGCACCTGCGCGATACGGTCTGTTTACTTCGAGAAACGCGTGTTCCACTTCCCTGCCTTTACGGTAAACATTAATGTCGGAAACAAACCGTTTCGGCTCCGGACGCATCATTGCCACACAATAGTTCGTATCCAGATTAAGCACCATATATAACTGCGACATATTACCCGAACAAACCCAGCCGCTGCGCTCCTCCCCTGTGTTTCTATCGAATGTCGTAATTTTTGCGGCAGGCGACGAACCGGGCATACGCACTTCATGGTAGGTACTGTCACTGTTACGAACAGCCTCATGTATATATTTCTCAAGGCGGATATTCCACCCGTCTAATTTTCCCTCCGGCCTTTTCGTATCTATTGTAAAAAACTCCGGCCGATCTTCCGGCTGGGCTTTTCCGGTATTCCGGTCTATAACAGTCAGATGCGGAGGATATACCTCCATATTAAAATCATTCAGTTCAACCGCCACCGGTAGTTCGATGATTTCATTTTTATGATTCGAAGCGCACCATTCTACTTCGCCTTCATATACACGCATAACGTACCATTCCATATCAGCCGCGCCTAATCCCGACGCGAATAAAATGAGCCATAATCCGATATGGTTCAGGTAAAAAGCATAATCCTTCACCTGAAATGCAAAAATTTTTCTGACGATCAATCCGCCAAGTGATAACAGAACCAGGAAATAAATCAGAATAAAGGACCATGATGAGGTCATCCGGTCAAATCCCAGAACAGAAGGGACAGATGCGGAACTATGGATATGCCCGGCCATTTGGGGAGTCAGCCCCATAATAAGCCCTAAGATAAGCAATGCTCCGATAAGCGATACAGAAAACGGAACACCTGAAAACCATTTATAAAACCGGTTTTTCCGCGAAAAAGAGAATACCGATAAAAACAGAATAATCGAGATTCCGAGAATCAGGTTTACCGGATTTTTCAACCGGCTGAAATCAAATGCACCGACCGTAATCTGCAATAAAAAACCGACAATGACAATCCCTGACACAAAAGTTATACTTTCCTTATAGCGCCAGGGATATTGCCACATCTTTCTTGCCTGTTGAACCATTCTTTGCCTATCTCCTCTTAACATCGGATTATTTCGTTCGCTGCTCTGATTTTCACTTTGCAAACTTTATAAAACAGCTTCGAATCCGACTGTTTACCTTATCATTAATTGATTGAAGCCAAACGTCCTTTTTTCTTCGCTTCATCCAACCATTTCGGAATCACATTTTCTTTCCAGTTTTCTTTCTGTTCTTTGAGTTTTTTCATATCCAGACCGATATATTCCTGAGCCTTTTCTTTCGTAGAAACATCCGGCATTTGAAAATCGGTAACTCCATAAGCAAACAAGACTCTCTGCAGTTCAAGCTGCGCCTGCATTGTGCGGTCTAAGCTATGTGCCAGAATGCGTTGTGTTTCAACCGGTGCGTGAAACGAACCGCCGTGCGAAGCTACTGCGAAGTCCCAACGCCATTGTGCCTGACGAAGTAATTTCAACGAAGCGTCCATTTCTTTATCGTTAGCCCCTTTATCCCATGCCGTTTTGGCCATGATATGCGCTTTTGACAATTCTTTTTCGATGCGGTCGCGTATCTCCAATGCTTTGTCCTGATACTGATAAACATAGTTGCGGAGATTTTCTTCGCTGTCGCGGTGACAAGTCTGGCAGGTTGTCGAAATATTTTTCAGCGGACTGACCACCTGATGGTTTGAATATTTGATTCCACCTTCCGAAGTATACGGCATATGACAATCGGTACACGATAATCCGCGTTGCGAATGCGGGCCGAGCAGAAATAATTCATAGTCCGGATGCTGCGCTTTCAGCATCGGAGCCTTGCTCACGCTGTGTACCCAATCCGTGAATTCAACTTCGTCATAATATTTTTCCATATCTTCGACCGTCATACCTTCATGCCATGGGAATGTCAGATACTTTTCATTTCCTTTAAAATAATACTCGACATGGCACTGCGCGCAGACCAACGAACGCATCTCCTGCGGTGTCGCATCCGCAATATTCATACCTCTGTTTTCAAAGGCTTCTATCAATGCAGGACGTGTAATTGTCAGATTCATTGTTTTGGGATCATGGCAATCCGCACAACCGATAGGATTCACAATCTCGTCGCCGAACGCACTCCACTTACTTTTATAAAAATTATCAATTCCTACTTCGTGCATCATACGAGGTATATCGGGACTTTTACACGTCCAGCATGTAGCCGGTTGCATGTCGGCAGTTTCCCCATCAGGAGTCCCCGTTCTCAATGTTGCACGCATGTCTTCTATGGCATGCATATGTCCTCTCGGAGCCGAATAATCACGCGAAAAAGCATAACCGGCCCATAGAATCACCATATCGGGACGGCTTTCCAATACATCTTCCGGCTGATTTCCCAAGTGCTTACTTTTGAAATCCATATCGGCCGTTTTTTTCCATGTATTATATTCACGCGGATAATTTTCTCCCCATATTTCATTACGTGATTCGATGCCTTCGATATTTACTTTTTTATTATTGAATAAGGTTGCAATTTCAGCCCTCCTCTCAGTAACTGAAGCTGCAAATAACCCTAAAATAAATACTCCGGCCATGACAATGAGAAATATCCCCCACCCTATGATCGGCCTCCGTTTAATTGATTCGGCTAATTTCTTAAACATAATCTTCAACTATATTAATTGTTATTTTTTCATCATATTTTTAAGCCAGTCCGGCACCGGCGATGCGGGAAGTGGCACAATCGCATTGGGCGATGATCCCAGATTACTGACTTTCGTATGCGGAACAGTTGTATGACAATCCCAACAGGCTTTCCCCTGCCCTTCTTTCACCTCTGCATAAGTAATCATGCCGGTTTTTACAAAGTCCGTATTCAACTGTGTATGGCAACGGATGCAGTTATTCATGATGACCGTATAACTGGCATCCCGCGGGCGTATGACCTGGGGTTCTTCCCTTACTGTAAATACAGCGGCATGATACAAGCCGTCCATTGCTTTAAAAGCATATTTTTTCGCTACATGATCCTGCGGTACATGACAATCGTTACAAGTAGCCCATTGAGCATGTGAACTATGATTCCATGACTGATAATACGGAGTCATAATGTGACAATTTACACAGGTGGCAGGCTCATCCGACAGATAAGAATGCGCCCTCGACATATAAATAGTATATACGCCAAGACCGGCAATAAGTCCCCCGAGAATAAATAGCGGAATTATAAATTGTGAAGGTATATATTGTAAAATTTTCTTCATGGCATCATTCCTTGCGACGAACAAATAAATTATTGATACAAAGATAATATGGTTTTAAGCTTCATAAGTGTAATAATTCTTACACTTTCCGTAAAAAATATAAAAATTCATTACACATAACAAATTATTACTTTCTTTGCTCCACATAATCAAACAACATTATTTCATGAGCGAAAATATCGACACAAAAACGCTGCAATCCTTGCAAAAGGGAGACCACAAGGCTTTTGAATTTGTTTTTGTCGGATATTACCATAAAGTAAAAGCGTTTATTTTCAGCTATATCAAATCGGAAGATGATGCCGAAGAGTTAACAGAAGACCTGTTTGTCAACCTTTGGGAAAACCGCCGCTCAATTGACACTTCCAAATCTTTCAATTCCTATCTGCATACAATTGCCCGGAATATGTCCCTCAATTTTCTAAAGCATAAATATGTGCACGATACATATCTCAACCATTATCAATCGTCAGGATTTAATTACTCCTCCGAAGAAGATTATATCGCCAAAGAATTAGGCCTGTTGATTGACGACGTTGTCGAAAAAATGCCCGAACAACGAAAACAAATCTACACACTGAGCCGCAACGAAGGATTAAGCAACGGAGAAATCGCGGAACAACTGAACACCACCAAAAGAAACGTAGAAAGCCAGCTAAGCCTTGCCCTGAAAGAAATCAGGAAAGCCATTTCCTCGTTTTTATTTTAGATTTTCGTCAGGTTGATATAATTTTATAAATAAACTTTCAAACGAGTTTTCAGAGATAACGAGTTAGTAACCGTGCGTATTTCAGCGTTGTGCGTTCAGCATTTTTTTTGATGCTGTTATCCGTTCTACTTGCATTGTTAAGTTGTATTTTATTCCAAGTTTATTATTGCCAAAGCGGTCGCATCTATCACCTTCATCATTCTCAGAATATCTAATGTTTCCATTGTGTCTGAACTTTTATGGTAGTTAGGATTGCGATAATTTGCCGTATTGGTAATCATGAGCGCATCGTAGCCGAATTTCCAATAACTCGAATGATCGGACCTGCCAACACCCCATTTTAATGGCGCTTCCACACTTTTTGTTTCGATAGTAGCCTGCTTTTTGAAACTATTAGAAAAGTTTCTCACGAATGCTCCTGTACTATTTTTTTTTGCAAGCATGATATAGTTTCCCTTATTACCATATATTAATTTCAGTGCTTTAACCGGATAGGATTGTGAATTAGGTCTGTCATCGAAATAGCCAATCATTTCAAAAGCAACCATACCATAAACAGGTATCCCTGCATCTTGCAGTGATTTTGCATGAGTGATACTCCCTGTCATAGTCCACTCTTCAAGAGTATATGCTACAATTTCAATTGGATAATTTAGTTTTTCTTTCGAAAGTATTCGGACTAATTCCAACAACCCGACTATGCCACTTGCATTGTCGTCAGCACCTTCCGTTTCTTCGTGAACATCGTAATGAGCACCAACGATCACAAGCGGCTTGTTGTTTTCGCTTCCCAAACGGCATACCACATTCATATACGTTTCATCGCCAAACTGAAACTGCTGATAATAAACGGTGTCTGCATATTGATTAAAAACAGAGAAAATATATTCTGCCGTTTGATTGAGCAAAGGTGCATTTTTGTAATTACGGTAACCATCGGTTTTTGTTATTGCTGTCAAATGTTGCACAATCCGCACACTATCAGATTCTACATTATCATATTGTGCATAATGTTTTGTATTACATCCGATACATCCAAGGATTACTAAAAAAAATATAATTACTTGTTTCATTTTGCCGCTTTAATTGATCGGAACATAGCCACTTTCGGCTACAATGCGCTGGCCGGCCCCTGTCTGCATATATTCGTAGACCTTGTAGGCCATCGACGAATGATCAAGGTCGCCACGGATCATCAGATATACTTCGGCCGTAAACGGATAGGTACGATTGAGGATCGCGTCATAACCGGGATCAATACCATTTATCGCCAGTACCTTTATTGAGCCGCCGCCCCACGATATCATCTTCCACAAGTAATCTATGAACAAGATAAGAACGGCAAGGTTAGTTCGATTTGTCATAAGATAAAATTGTCGTTTAACGGTTTATTCAGTAGTCAAAGATACAAAAGATTTTTGAAACAGCCTATCCGACTAACTCGTCCGGTCGATGGTAAAAATGAAACTTGTGATTGAAATCAAGCGTTATTTTTCGCAAAAAAACATATAGTTTGTGCACTTGTAAAAAAAAATAAGATGAAAAAATTATCTATATTCTTCACACTGATTGTCTTGAGCCTGTCTTTTGCAGGGTGCGAGAAAGACGAATGCGGATACGAAGACCCGACGCTTGACGTCAAAGCATTGTACATCTACCCGTGGCATTACTTGTCAGACTGTCGGAATTAAAGATATTGCTATACCCTTAGGATCTGGCAGATGCCATGAGTAAAGAAGCCCAGGCCGAACGCGAAAGAAGAGCCCACACCATAGGGCTGTAGATGATAAAGACCTCTACACTATACGAAGTAAGGAAAGAGGCGAACCGGAAAATTGTCTGCCGGGATATAAATTGAAGGGATTTTCTTAATTCTTACTGAGTTTTTCACCCTTTGGTTGTATATAGAATAAATGCAATCAATATGGACGAAAACAGAATCACAAAGATTATCAAAAAATATTTGTCCGGACGTCATTCCGCCCAAACGGAAGAAATCGTTCAGAAATGGATTATTAAAGATACGGATGCTGAAGAAAAAGAACAGGCATCTCTTGAATATTGGAACGAATTAAATGTAAAAACCGATCAAAACATCTATCCGGCGCTGCAAAAAGTAAACCGGAGAATCGGTCATTCCGGAGAAAATGAAAGAATCCCTGCTGATCACAAAAAAACAGGCTTTCTCGAAAAACAGGAAAGACAGGCATCGCGAATACTACCCTACAAAAAAATCATTCGCATTGCGGCTGTACTTATTCCGTTATTTATATTCACGGGTGGATATTTCCTTTATCATTCCGGCAGCAGTAGCATGATAGAAATATCCACGGCTTACGGAAATGAAAGGCACATATTGCTTCCTGACAGTTCCGAAATTTGGCTGAATGCCGGAAGTACCGTAAAATATCCGAGAAAATTCAAAGAAGAACAACGCCTTATATTTCTTGATGGGGAAGCCTATTTTTCCGTCCGGAAAAATACAGGAAAACCTTTTATCGTAGAAACAAAACAGTTGACCGTAAAGGTGCTTGGCACTCAATTTAATGTAAAGGCTTACACCGGTGATGAAAAAGTGATAACGACACTGACAAGCGGAAAAGTCCAGGTCACAACCGGAACAAGCGGATCTCAGGTACTCAAACCAAACGAACAGCTAATCTATAACAAAAAAACAAACAACTTTAGTATAACCGAGATTCCGGCCGATGAAACAAGCGGTTGGCTTGCAGGACAACTGATTTTTTCAAATACTTCTTTCGACGAAATCATACAAACACTGGAAAGGCGGTTTGATGTTACAATCGAAAATAAAACAGTTATTTATAGTAATAAGCAATACACAATCAAGTTCCTTAAAAATGAAAATTTAACAGAAATTCTCGATATCCTGAGAGAAATGATCGGCATTTCCTATCAGCAAACCGGAAACAATATTATATTAACAGACTAAACAAAATGCGCTTATGAAAAAAAGGAGCCGAAAAGTAGCTTGAGACCCTCTTCCCGACTCCGAAATATTGAAATCCCATTAAACGAGAGATAAAATGAAATATCAATTATACAAATATAGAACAAATCGGACACAAAGTCAAAAAAAATAATTCTTATTTGACTTTTCAGGATGTTGTTCATATTCTGTTCTAACAAAAACAATCAAATGAATCAAATTAATATCCTACTCAAATCCAATAAAATAAACATCTTACTGTTCGTCCTTCTTATAATGACGACAGCTACAGCGCAAAATAAAACAGTGACGATCCATAATAAAAATATTTCCATGAAGGATGCCTTCCAGCAAATTGAAAAACAGACCGGATATAGTATCGCTTATGAACATTCATCGCTAAATACGGAGAAAAAAATTACATTATCCCTCGAGAATGCGGCAATAGATGATGCTATAAAACTGATACTGAAGGACACAAAGCACACCTATAAAATAACAGGGTACCACATCATCATATCCTTATCCCGGGAGGAGGATGCGGATAAAAAACAAAAAAAACCAACTCAAACGATAAGAGGTATTGTTCTTGATTCCAAAACAAATACACCGATAGAGCTTGCATCGGTAGGAATTCCAAACTCAACATTCGGCGCCATTACCGACAGTCTCGGACAATTCAGGATTAACCATGTTCCTGTCGGTCGTTATAATCTGCAAGCCTCATATATAGGATACAATGTTAATATCATTCACGAAATACCCGTAACTTCGTCCAAAGAAGTGTATCTGAAAATATCACTGAATGAAAATATCCGTGTTTTAGACGAAGTGTTGATATTTCCGGAAACAAAAAAAGATGAATTGGTCAATTCCATGGCAATTACCGGAGGACGAATGATTAGTATGGAAGAGGCAAACCGTTTTGCAAACGGATTCGACGATCCTGCACGATTAAGTACGGCTTTTGCCGGTGTTGCCGGAAACGTCGGAACAAATGCGCTTGCAGTCCGGGGAAATTCTCCACAATTTACACAATGGCGATTGGAGGGTGTCGAAATTCCCAACCCATCTCACTTTGCGGAAGTTTCCGGATTAGGAGGGGGTTTCTTTTCAGCATTGAGTACACAGGTGATCGGTAATTCCGATTTCTACAACGGAGCGTTTCCGGCTGAATACGGAAACGCTTTATCCGGGGTATTTGACATTCATATGCGTTCCGGAAATAATCAAAAATATGAACATACATTTCAATTCGGACTGTTAGGTATAGACCTTGCGTCTGAAGGGCCAATCAGTAAAAGAAACGGAAGTTCTTATATTTTTAACTACCGGTTTTCAACCACAAGCCTGGCAACAGGTGGCGATGCGAATGCGAGGTATCAGGATCTGGCATTTAAGCTGAATTTCCCGACAAAAAGAGCAGGGACCTTTTCATTCTGGGGGTTAGGACTCATAGACAAGGACAAGGGCGATCCGGAAGACCGCACAAAATGGGAAACACATTCCGACCGGCAATCGGGAAAAAATAACCTGGAAAAAATGTCCGGCGGATTGACTCATCAATACCCAATCAACGAAAATACATACCTGCGTTCTTCTTTATCGGCAACTTATGCCAATGACCGGCTTTTAGTTGATCAACATACAACAGATAATCAAATAGTTCCTGTAGGAGATATCCGGAACAGCAAATGGGATTTTGCATTCAATTCATATATCAATAAAAAATTCAGTTCTAAACATACGAACCGAACGGGTATTACCATTACAAAATTAAATTTTGATCTGGATTATCAGGTTAGTCCTGATTTCGGGCTGGACGCTCCTATGGAACGGATATCCAAAGGCGACGGAAACAGTACGGCATTATCGGCATTCAGCACTTCTGTGATAGATCTGACCAACAGCCTGACAGCCAGTATTGGTATTAACACACAATATTTTGCACTAAACAAAAACTGGACGATCGAACCGCGTGCCGCATTAAAATGGAAATTAAATCAGAAACAGGATTTAGCAGTCGCCTATGGACTCCATAGTCGCAGGGAACGACTGGATTATTACTTTATCGAACGGAATATCGATGGAGAAACAAAAAACAACAAATACCTTGATTTTTCAAAAGCACATCATTTCGGACTGACTTATTCTTTGAATATCAATCAAAACTTGCACCTGAAAATAGAACCATACTATCAGTACCTGTTTGATATTCCCGTAGAAGAAAATTCATCTTTTTCAATCATCAATCAGGCAGATATTTATCTGGACCGGATATTGAAAAACGACGGTTTGGGCCGGAATTATGGAATTGACTTCACTTTGGAGCAATACATAAAAAACGGATTTTACTATATGCTGACCGGTTCCCTTTTTAAATCGGAATACCGGGGAGGTGATCATATCTGGCGTAGTACAAGATATGACAGGGGGTATCTGTTTAACGTTCTTGCCGGCAAAGAATGGATGGTTGGAAAACAGAAACAAAACGTATTCAGCATAAACGGACGTATTTTCTATCATGGCGGTGATCATTATACCCCCATAGATGAAGAAAAATCCAAAGAAGCAAAAGACATTATCTGGGATGAAACAAAGGCGTTCAGCAAACAATTTAACGCAGCGATAAACGGGGATATCTCTGTAAATTACAGAATAAACAAACGGAAGGTTTCGCATGAATTTTCATTGAAAATCCTGAATATCGGAGGAAAAACAGGCATGCATTATTACGAATACAACGAAAAAGGCGGGTACATAAAAAAACAAAATGCGATCGGTGTTATCCCGAACATAAGTTATAAAATCTATTTTTGATGTTTACCAAATGAAAAAAGTTAACTCCTGTTTTCGGTAAGATATCATATTCATTGCCGAAAACAGGAGCAATTGATGTCAACTACCATTTTGCAAATAGTATGCGGGGATTGATATTCAGCGATATCCAGCCCCAATCCTGCCAACTGTCATGGTTCCCTCCTTTTACTATATCCATAGACTCCGAACCGAACATGACCGAATAACCTCCGGTCAGCATCACATTTTTCATAATGTTCCAATTGAATTGCAAATCGACTTCCGAACCAAGACCTTTTTTAATATTGTCATTTCCGTTTTTAACATCACTTGCAATGCTGAAATGGTGATACATAGCAGACAGACTCGCTTTTTTTGACATCACGAAATTAATACCCGCATATTTATCCCACAACCCCGGATTAAGACCGTTTTGGAAAGATGAGGCATAAAAATAGTCCATGGTCCCGTAGAATTTGTGATGCGTTCCGTATAACGGGTTAAACGCCTTATATTTTGCATCATCGCTGCCGGTTCCGCTAAGATAGTCGGTACCAACCGTCAGACCTATTTTTTTATCAACTGCATAAGATGCTTTCAATGAAGCCATCCATGCCGAAACGCTTACATCAGCGGCTGTTCTGCCTGTCTGGAAATAAACCGTACCGTAAAGGGTCAGCACATTATAATTATAACCTGCATTCGCGCCGAATGTCTGGAGATAACGGGTATCCGCTTTCTTTGTCGCAGGATCACCGCCTTCCTGCCCAAGGTTCATAAACAATGCCGACAGGGTCAAATGCGACATCACGTAATTATACCATAAAGTCTGCATGGACTTATATGGCTGTGCACCCGGTGCATAATACGTTCCGCCGATTATATTTTCATCATTCTGATTAAACGCAAGAATCAGGTGCAATTTATTCCGCTCCTTTTCATAGCCAAGTTTTAACGCGTCGTGATAGCGCCCGGCGACATTCCAATCCAATGCGCCGAGAATACGTTCGTCGTCATAAATCAATGATTGACGGCCTAATTGAGCATAAAAATAGTTGTGCAAATACAGTTTCGCCCATGCTTCATTCAGAATAAAACGTCCGTTTTTATCTATCTGCGGATCCTGGCCCCATACGCCGACATGCTGTGCGGCCACTTTCATACTTAAATCATTACGCCTGTAATCAAGCGACATACGGGCCCTGTTATTTATAAAACCCGCTGCTTCATCACCTTCGTTACGCGGATACAGCGCGCCGTTACGATATTCCGCCCTCGGACGAATCTGTACAGTTACGGAAGTCTCATTCTCCGTTTCTTGTGCATCCATTCCGGTCATACTGAAAACCAAACCGATACATAAAAATAGCTTCTTCATATCCATATCGTATTTTTTTTAAGGAATTTGATATCACAAAATAAGTTGATATATTTGCAGCAGAGTGTAATCTAAATTACACTTTCAAAATTTAATTCACATAAAACCAAAACATGGTTTTATGAAGCATAATGGAATTATATTATGGAGCAAATCACGCTGACCGACGAACATAAAAAAATACTATACGACATCCCTCTATTCGAAGGAATTTCAAATAATGTAAAACCGATATTGTTGGAACGTTTAGACTTTGTCCTCTACGGTATTGAGAAAAATGACATCATCGCACGCCAGAATACACCATGCAAATCCCTGTATATCCTGCTTGAAGGCCAATTGCGCGTAGACATTATCGACGGCTGGGGAAACAATGTCATGATAGAAGACATCATAGCGCCCAGAGCCTTTGCCACCCCCCACCTGTTCAGCAAAGACAGTACGCTTCCCGCGACTTTTACCGTTACGATAAAAGGAACCTTACTCAAAGCGACCAAAGAATCTGTCTTCAAACTGATAAGCGAGGAACCCGACTTATTAAAAAATTTCCTCTGTGTAACAGGCAATTGCAACAAATGCACCGTAACCCGTTTGCGCACACTGACACAAAAAACCATCCGAAACCGGATTATCGTCTACTTGTTGGAGAAAAAACGCACCGATCAGGATTGGGTCATGGCTGACCACAATAACTCCCAGTTAGCCGACTATCTGTGTGTCACACGCCCTGCGCTGTCCAAAGAAATC
>JAITVS010000146.1 GCA_031285685.1 Tannerella sp. | reverse complement strand
TTATTTTCTTACGGCGCGTTTTTGTTTTAATTTGAAATTTGCAAAAGAAGGGAAGGTGTTAATAGCCTGTTAGCGGAGGTAAACCAAAGTATGCTTGATTCGATTCGAGTAGCATTCATACTTCTTCCGAAATAATGGACTAATACTGTAATCAATTTTGAATTTTTTTCCCGGACCTTAGTGGTCATATAACCGGGTTAATATTTAGGGGAAATTTGCTCTAAGTTGTTTCTTATCAGGTTTTTTTTGAGATGTATTTTAAGGGAATGTTAAGACGAATGTTGTCATATCCGGTTGATGTTCTTTTTTGAGGGTTATATTTCCTCCCGACAGTCTCATGATTTGCCGGGCAACGGAAAGTCCTACACCGCTACCATTTTTTTTCGTAGTGAAAAACGGAATAAAAATATGTGCTGCTTCTTCTTCCGGAATGGCAGGGCCGTTATTTGATACTTCGATAATGATGGATTCCGAATCATTGCATGACGCTACTACTGAAATGAGTCCGTTTTCCTGTTTATCCCCGATAGCCTGTTCCGCATTTTTTAAAAGATTAATTACCACCAGGCTGATGAGGTTCTCGTCCGCATAAAGTATCAGGTCTGCGGGTTGTATATCAGCTTGCCATTTGATGTTGCTGTAAGCTTTATGATGACGTGCCAGTAACATCATTCTTTCTATGAAATCTTTTACATAAAACAATGTTGGCTGAGGCTCAGGAATATGAGTGAATTTACGGTATGATTCGACGAACGACATCAAGCCTTTTCCCGTTTTGCTGATCACTTCAAGTCCGTTTTGTATTTCATCTTTCGTATAATTGTGTTTGGAAAGCAGTGTATTGCTGATAGAGGTGATTGGAGTGATGGAATTCATAATTTCATGTGTCATAACCCTGGTCAGACGTATCCATGAATCAAGTTCCTTGTCATCCATTTCATTATTGATATCGTTGAGTGTGACGATAAAAACCGTTTTATTTTGGAGTTTGGTTCCGGAAATATTTACATAGATATCGACCGCCCCACGTTCGGTTTCGTATGTAAATTTGAATTTATCGTCGGATTGCAGGTTCATTAAACGTGTTGCGAGTTTATCATTGATGCGTCGTATTTGTTTTATGTGTGTTAGAACCGACAATCCTAAAAGTTGCATGGCTTTATTGTTTTTCTGAATGATATATCCATCCTCATCAATAACAATGATGCCGATGTTTACCGAATCGATAATTTGTTCATAGAATTTTTCCTGTTTCATGGTATCAATTCGGGTACGCAGCAATGCGCGTATGATACGGTTTATTAATTCATTGATCGTTTTATCTTCCGATGGTTGTAGTCCGGTTGCATATTGAAACGTTAAATCATTGTTGTCAATAGCGTCGAACATATATTCTATTTTTTTTATGCTGCGTTTATGCAGGGATAAGACCCCGGAAAGCATTATTACAGATAAAATAATGAAGATGATGAAAAGTGATATATCTTTTTCTATTCCGGAATAGGTACACATAGCAACGACTACAATCAGCATCGTCAGACGGAATACCATGCTGTTAATGATGTATTTGCCGATAGTGCTTTTCAAAGTTCGTATCGTTTAATCTTATTATATAATGTTTGTCGTGATATTCCGAGCTCGTTGGCAACAAGAGAAAGGTTTCCGTTGTGTTTGTTTATGGAATTGCGTATCATATTGCGTTCCATTTCTTCTATGGTTGTAGCCCCATTCTCTTTGATGCCTGATGAGACAGCCGGAATGTCCAGATCATCTGCATCGATGATTTCGTTTTCACAGAATATAACCGCTTTCTCAATAAAATGTTCCAGCTCACGTACATTACCATACCATGGCTGTGCTTTTAATTTATCTTTTGCCGCAGTTGTAAAACGTAAAATCTCTTTGTTATAGTTTTTTGCCTGTTTATCCAGGAATATTTCGGCGAAAGGAACAATGTCATCCGGTCTTTCGCGCAGTGGCGGTATGTGAATGTGTATCGTATTGATCCGGTACATCAGGTCTTCACGAAACTGGTCTTTTTTTACCAGTTCGTCGAGGTTTTTATTGGTAGCGCTTAACAGACGGATGTTTACGGAAATGTGTTTGTTGCTGCCGACACGAACAATGTAGCGCTGTTGCAGAACGGTCAGAAGTTTGGCCTGTAAGTGGTAAGAAAGATTTCCGATCTCATCTAAAAAAAGAGTACTGTTGTCTGCTTCCTCAATTTTACCGATCCTGTCTGTCTGAGCATCGGTAAAAGCTCCTTTAACATGTCCGAATAATTCACTTTCAAACAAGGTTTCTGTTATGGCGCCCATATCTACGGTTACCATTTTGTTTTTATTCCGTGATGATAACCGGTGTATTTCCCTTGCTACCATTTCTTTTCCTGTTCCGTTTTCACCGGTGATCAGAATATTCGCATCGGTTTTGGATACCTTGTCGACGAGCAGGCGGACTTTTTGCATTGCTTCGCTTTTGCCCCAGAACATATCGTTTTTTCCGGATGACAATGCTGCAGATGGCACAGGTTGTCCGGCGGATTTTTTATTTTTTGTGGCCAGGTAAGCGTTTTGTAAACATTCCAGTAGTTTATCGTTGTCCCATGGTTTTACGACAAAATCAGCCGCGCCTTCTTTTATTCCCCGTACGGCAAGCTCTATATCTGCATAAGCAGTGAATAGTACAACTTGTATGGATGGCTTTTGTTTTTTTATTTCCGCAAGCCAGAAAAGTCCTTCATTTCCGCTATTGATGCCGGCCCCGAAGTTCATATCTAAGAGAACGATATCGATCTGTTCGTCCGATAGTATCTGGTTGATACGATTCGGATTGCTTATCGTAATGATTTTTGCAAACACATTTTGCAAAAGGATTTCGACAGCAGCAAGAATGCTCTTGTTGTCGTCCACTACCAATATTGTACCTTGCTGTTTGTTCATAATGAGTACAAACTTACGCGAAAAACTTCAGTTTTACAAGTGATACGAAAAAAATAAAACCATTGTATTTTATGGCAGGAAGTCCGGGAAGAGTTATGACTCAGTTATAAAAAATAAGGGAGCCGGTTTTTATACACTGCTCCCTCAATCTATACATTAAGTAACGTTTATTTCATAAAGTTCGTATCCGTGAACATGAAATTTTAATATCCGAAAATTTCTTCCTGCGTCAGTGTTGTTACCGGTCCGATTTTTTTCAACGCTTCCATGTCCAGATCTTTTGTATCACCCAAAATGCAATAGGTAAATGCTTTATTTTTAATGTATTTCTGTTGGAATGCCTTCACATCCTCAAGTGTCATACCTGGAGTTTTTTCGAATAATTCTTTTCTTGCATCGGTTGTGTATCCGAATTCTTTCGCATTCAGGTAATTCCACAGGACTTCTTCTCTCAAGATACGCTGTGTGCGGATCGATGTAATCATTCTTTCTTTCGCGATGTCAAAAGTTTTTTCCGATTCGGGCATATCATTCAAAATGCTGTTGAATGTTTCGATTGCCTCCATCATTTTATCATTTTGTGTGGCGATGAAAGTATTGAGAATATACGGATAGATCGGTTTTCCCATACGTTGATAATTTGCGCCTGCCGAATAGGCCAATCCGCGCGCCTCACGCATTTCCTGAAAGACGATGCTGTTCATACTTCCCCCGAAATAGTTGTTGTACATATTGCGGCTTACTTCTAAATTCTTGTCATAACCGGCGCCTTTGTGCATCATGGCCATATAGATTTGTTTCGCGTCGTAATGAGCTAATAAAACTTTATTTTCATTTGTTTCCTGTACCGTGAAATTGACAGGTTTCGGTACGGGTTGCAATGTTTCGGCTACCGTATGATTTTTATTGATGGCTTCGGTTATCTGTTGTTCTGTGAGCGGGCCGTAATACATAACCGTATGCTCCAGATTTTTCAGATTTTTTGTGCGTTTCACCAATTCTTCAGGATTTAAGGCAAGAAGCTCGGCTTCGGAAAGAATATTTGTAGCCGATGACTTCGGCCCCCAAATGGCATAATTGGTTAGCCTGCTGAAATTCGTTTGTTGGTTCAGCTTGGCGTCCGAACGTTGTTTCAGAATGTCTTTTACCTGATTGTTATATATTTCCTGATCTGTTTTTGCATCGGCCAGACGTTCTTCGAGAAGACTCATCGCCTTTTCAAAATTGTCATTCAATCCACTAACATAAACATAGACGCGGTCGTCTGCGGCAAATACATTAAAAGTGCATGCGATTTTGTATAATTCGCTTTTGATCTCTTCTGCCGTTTTAGTAGATGTTCCGAGGTAGTTCAGATAACTGAAAGCCGTCCCTAATACATTATCGTTGTTGTTTCCCATTTCATAGATGTAATACAATGTAAAAATCGGGTTGGTCGTATTTTGTTTGTAAAGCAGCGGGATGTCTTTCTTCACTTTTGTAATGGACATATCTTTTGAATAGTCCAAAAATACAGGCTCGATCGGCTGAACTTCACGCGCTTTTACTTTTGCCAGAAACTCGCTTTCCGTATCACGGTTCGCCGATATCGGTGTTATTTGCGGCTTTTCTATTTTTTTATCATCCGGAGTACCTTGTTTTTTGTATATGGCAACATAGTTGTTGTTAAAATACTTGTTGCAAAAATCAACTACGTCTTTTTTGGTTAGCTTTGACTGGTAATTGATTTTATTGACCTGGTCTTTCCAGTCTACGTTATTCACAAACGAATTAAGAATAATGTTTGCTGCATATTGATATTCTTGTCTTTGGTAATATTGATTTAATTTGAAATTGTTGATAACCGCTTCGAGCAACCAGTCTTCAAACTCCCCTTTCTTTAGCAATTCCAGTTGTCCGAGCAGTAAGTCGCGAACTTCGTCCAGCGTTTGTCCTTCTTTCGGCGTTCCGCTCATTTGGAAGATGCTGTAGTCAGCCATTGGGTTGGCATAGCTGCCGGCTCGCAACACTCTTTGTTTTTGTACGAGGTTGAGATCTATTAGTCCCGCTTTTCCGTTGGTAAGCAAATAGTTCACAAGCTCCAGCGTAGCTGCGTCCTTTGTGTTAGCCGCCGGCATACGGAATGCAATCGCGATATTTTCCGCATCCAACCCGATCACCTCTTTTACAATCGGTGCGGTAATCGGTTGTTCGGGTGTTGTTTTCAGCACCGGAATATCTTTCGGTTTCATAAATCCGAAATACTGATCAATGATCTTGATTACTTCGTCCGGATTAATATCTCCCACCATACAAACCGCCATATTATTCGGTACGTAATACGTTTCAAAATATTTCTTGATATTGGATATGGATGGATTTTTCAGATGATCCTGTGTTCCAATAATTGTTTGTGTTCCATAAGGATGATGAGGAAATAGTTCTTGCAGTACAGCGGTATAAATTTTCCAGCCGTCGCTGGTAAGGCTCATGTTATATTCCTCGTATACGGTTTCCAGTTCCGTATGAAATCCGCGGATCACAGGATGTGTAAAACGATCGGATTGTAGCATCGCCCAGTTTTCGATTTCATTGGACGGAATATCTTCCATATAGGCAGTTACGTCATAGGATGTAAAAGCATTTGTGCCTTGCGCTCCTATCGTAGACATCAGTTTGCTGTATTCATTGGGAATAGCTATTTTTGACGCTTCCTGCGATACGCGGTCAATTTCGGCATAAATTTCTTTTCGTTTATCTTCGTCGGTCGTTTTACGATATGTTTCGAACAGCGCTTCGATTTGATCCAGTAGCGGTTTTTCCGCCTGATAGTCCGATGTTCCGAAGTTTTGAGTTCCTTTGAACATCAGATGTTCAAAGTAGTGGGCCAGTCCGGTTGTTTCCGCCGGATCATTCTTCCCGCCGACACGGACACCTATATACGTTTGTACACGCGGCTTGTCTTTATTTACCGATAGATAAACTTTCAAGCCGTTTTCTAACGTATAAATACGTACCTGTAACGGATCTCCCTGTACGCTTTCGTATTTATACTCCGATGTCATGCCTGATACTGTCAGGAAAACGATCGCAAATGAAATAATTAAATAAATCTTTTTCATAATAAATTACGCATTAATTAAGTAATGAAACTAATATTTATGTAATGGTATCCTGTTACGTAAATTTCGTAAATATATGACATTTTTTTTGTTGAAAGCAAAAAAAACGTATTTTTTTTATTGGAATGTTATAATTTTTTTTTGTTGCAAAGTAGTTTGTATATTTGCCGGTCCGATTTTGAAAAGTTAGCTTTAATGTAATCAATAAAACTCTTTTGATCAATTGAAATGTAGTTTATGAACGAGCATTTATTAATTCCAGATTCAAAGTTCCAATTAAAAACATTGAACTTTGAACATGAAACCTTAAACTGATTCATGCGAGTTCTATATTACTATCGTATTTAAATTAAATTTTGTATATATGAAACAATATTTTTATCTTATGGCAGCTGTCCTGTTTATCGGGACAGCCTGTTCGGAAAAACACCTGATAACGGACCCGGAATACAGGGTTCAGGTTGAGAAAGATTTCGTGGCAAAACAAAGTCTGTTCTCCGGAAAAGAATTATTTTCCGTATTTGAAAAAGAACTGATGGTAGAGGAAAAAGAAGCATTGATGTTTCTGTACGCGTACATGCCCGTAGTGGATATAACGAATTATGACGGCGACTATTTTCTGCGAAATGTCCGTTCTTCGTTGAAGGCTAAGGAAGAAATGAGTTGGGGACAGACAATTCCGGAGACTGTTTTCAGGCATTTTGTGCTGCCGATCCGCGTAAATAATGAAGATCTGGATGATGCCCGGATGGTTTTCTACGAAGAATTGAAAGATCGCGTAAAAGGGCTTTCCTTGTATGATGCCGTGCTGGAAGTCAATCACTGGTGTCATGAGAAAGTGGTGTATACCCCTACCGACGGGAGGACTATCGCTCCGTTGGCTTGTGTTAAGACAGCCCAGGGACGATGTGGAGAGGAGTCGACTTTCACTGTTACTGCCCTGCGTGCGGTTGGTATCCCTGCACGGCAGATCTATACGCCGCGATGGGCGCATACGGATAGTAATCATGCATGGGTAGAGGCATGGGTCAACGGGCAGTGGTATTTTTTTGGAGCATGTGAGCCTGAACCGGTATTGAATTTGGGGTGGTTTAACGGTCCGGCTTATCGTGCCATGTTGTTGCATACACGTGTTTTCGGGAAGTATGGTGGTCCGGAGGAGATTATGACGACTACGGCTAATTTTACGGAAATAAATGTTCTCGAAAATTATGCCCCGACAGCAAAAGGAATAGTAACTGTGGTGAATTCTGATGGTAAACCCCTGGAAAATGTAGATGTGGAGTTTAAAATTTATAATTCTGCCGATTTCTTTACCGTTGCTACCAGGCAGACTGATTCCGAAGGAAAATGCTCGCTGACTGCCGGTAAAGGCGACATGTTTATATGGGCATCTGAAGGTGGAAAAATAGGGTACGGGAAATTATCATTCGGGAAAGACGATTTGACAATTGTTCTGGATAAAACTCCGGGTGAAACGGTTGCTTTTGATATGGATATTGTACCTCCGGCAGACGGAGTTATTCCGGCAGAAGTGACGGACGAACAGAAAGAGGAAAATGTCCGCAGAATGGCTGAAGAGGATGAAATCAGAAAGGCGTATGTTTCCACTTTCTATACGGAAGAGAAGGCACAGACGCTGGCAAAGAAACTGGATCTTGACGAGCAACGGGTAACGAACTATATGCTTGCAAGCAGGGGGAATTGGGAAACAATCGAACGGTTTTTGTTGGAGGCCGATCCGGAAAAGCGTGATCTGGCCCTTACCTTGCTGGGGGTTATCTCTGTCAAAGATCTGCAGGATATACAGGGTTCGGTCTTGGTGGCGCATCTGAATGAAACGACAGGAGACTGCGAGTCTCCTTATTTTGCTGAATACGTACTGAACCCACGTGTTTCAACCGAGTTTTTGACAACATACAAGGAACAACTTCGTAACGGGTTATCTGCGGATTTTTTGCAGCTGGCCGCACAAAATCCCGTAAAGATCATAGAGTGGTGCAATAACGAATTAAAGCTGATCAACGAACAAAATCCCCAACGGATCATGGCACGTCCGGTAGGTATATTAAATGCCCGTGTATGTGATACAGACGCACGCGATATCTTTTTTGTCAGCCTTTGCCGTAGTATAGGAATTCCGGCACGAATAGAGCCGGCTACCCGCAAGGTGCAGTATTATGTGGAAGATAAATGGAACGATGTGAATTTTGCCGGAAAAGAGCAGGAAAATGCGAAACAGGGATCTGTTATGGCGACGTATCAACCAACCAAAAGATTACCGGATCCTGCCTATGGAAACCATTATTCGATTTCCAGGATTGTTGATGGGAAATTACAATCACAGTATTACAGGGGTGCCCAGGGGCGATGGAGCCGGTTGTTGAAGGAGCCAAAGCTGATGGATACGGGAAATTATATGCTTACAACGGGGACACGCATGGCAAACGGCAGTATTCTGATACATATCGATTTCTTCCAGATAGAAGAAAACGCTACAGCCGAAACCGGATTAGTGATGCGCGAAAGTAAGGATGATATTCAGGTAATCGGAAATATAGACGCCGAAGCCTTGTATCTTCCGGTTGGAGAAGAGGTGCAGAAATCGATTCTGGCTACTACCGGACGCGGATATTTTATCATCGGAATCCTCGGCGCACGTCAGGAACCGACGAATCATGCACTGAAAGACATAGCGCTTGTTGCATCGGATTTTGAAAAATGGGATCGTAAAATGATATTGCTTTTCCCGAATGAACAAAATCTTAAAATATTTGATAAGAACGAATTTAAAGGTTTGCCCGGCACAATCGTTTACGGTTTGGATGCGGGTTCCGCTGTTTCGGATATGATTGTAAAAGCGATGAATCTGTCCGATGCATCTTCGCTTCCTATCTTTATAATTGCAGATACATTCGGGCGTGTCGTATTTGTTTCACAGGGCTATACCATTGGTCTTGGCGAACAGATGATGAATGTGATTCATAAGCTATAAGGGTATCCTTAATGTATACTTAAAAGCGGACTGTGAAATCATTACGGTCTGCTTTTTTTTGTTTAAATTGTCAGAAAACAGGACTTATATTGTAAGGTTTGCTCCTCATGTATCTCGTTTCATGATTTGATGTCAAATAATTATACATCACTGTCAAAATTTTAGACACTTTTAGAATTTTTATTTTGTCTATTTTTCTTGTAGTCAGATTATTGCCTGTTTGGCACGATTGTGGTATATTATAAAATGTAACAAAATATATAAGATGAAAAAGATATTTTTGAATTTGGCATTTTTGACCTGTACAACATGGATGACGGTGGCACAGGATTCACTCTGGACGATGGATGATTGCATGCGTTATGCGGTAGATAACAGTTATGCGGTCAGAAAGCAGATGCTTACAAACGACACATATAAAGCGGAATATCAATCTTCGGTAGCCTCCTTTTTCCCTACGCTAACTGCCAGTGCTTCCGCGCAATATAATTTTGGGCGTGCGATCGATCCGGGGACAAATACCTATGTGAACACAACGACTTTCAATAATGGATATGATGCATACGCATCACTTCCTGTTTTTAACGGCGGACAATTAGTGAACCAGTTCAGGCTGGCAAAAACGACTCGTCAGTCCGGAATGAATGATCTGCAGAAATCCAAAGATGATCTGGCGCTGAATACAATGGAAGCTTATGTGAATGCAGTATATTATCAGGGTACAGTGCGTTTTGCAGGAGAAAAGTTGGAAGAGAGTAATCGTACATTATATAAGATACGCAGAGAAGAAGAATTGGGTATTAAGGGAAAGGCCGATGTCGCCCAGATAGAAGCGCAGGTTGCCGGAGATGATTACAATTTGACTTATCAACAGAACTTATTCAATATTGCTTTGCTCAAACTGAAAGAATATATGAATTATCCTTTGGATGAGGAATTAAAGATCGATACGACGGATGTGTCCATGGACTATATTTTTGCGAACGAATCTATTGAAGATATTTATAATCAAGCGAAAGAGGTAAACCCAACAGCCTTGCAGGCGGAGTATCAATTAAGAACGAATAAGCTGACGCATTTGATACAGAAAGGGAGGCTTTTTCCGACTATTTCAGTTTCGACAGGAGTTTCTACCAGCTATTATGAAAATTTGAAGTCGGAAACGGCGCCGGCATCGTTTAACTCACAGTTTAAAAATAACCGGGGGGAATATGTGTCGTTTGGTTTCCGATTGCCTTTGTTTAGCGGGCTTACACGTATGCGTGACATACGTCGTGCCCGAAACAATGTGAGAATTGCGGAGGAACAGCAGAGTGAGGTACTTCGCCAGCTTCGTACAGCGATCGAACAATCGGTATTAGAACGTGACGGTTTTGCGAAAGAGAGTGTTCAGATGGAGAAAAAATTAAAGTCGGATGAAATCGCTTATCAGATAACATTACGTAAATTTGAAGAGGGTTTGATGAGTCCGATTGATTTACAGACAAGCTCGAATACACTGATCGAATCGAAGGCCATGTTGCTTCTGAAAAAACTGATGTACCGGTTGAAGTGCAGGCAGGTGGATTATTACAAGGGAGAGCCTCTGGTGGTGACGAGTGAAGAATAATTAGTGATAAGCAAACAATTAAACGATATAACAAAATGGATATTCAATTAGAAAAAAAGAAAGGGATCCGCAAAAAACATATTCCATATATTGCGGGAGGTGCGTTGTTTTTATTCCTGGTTGGCTGGATTATATTCGGTGATCATTCGTCAACGCTCAAAATCGATTCGCGGGGCATTAGCATTGGTACGGCCAAACGGGATCAATTCAATGATTTTGTGCGTGTGGACGGTCAGGTTCAGCCTATTACGGTTGTGCAGCTTAGTCCGCAGGAGGGGGGTATCGTACAGGAAAAAGTAGTAGAAGAAGGCGTCCAGGTCAGGAAAGGTGATGTCATTGTTCGGTTGAGTAATTCCGGTTTGGATTTACAAATTCTGAATGCTGAAGCCGATCTGGCGGAAAAACAAAATATACTGCGCAATACGCAGATTACAATGGAACAACAGAAATTGACGAATCAAAATGAGAAGTTGCAGTTGGATTTGGATATTAATCGTAAACGCCGTGGTTTTCAGCAACAGGAACAATTATATAAAGAGAGCCTGATTGCAAAGGAGGACTATATTCAGGCAAGGGAAGATTATGAATTAGCCCAGCAAAAGCATACATTGATTACCGAACGTATTCGACAGGATTCGATTTATCGTTCCTTGCAGGTTGACCAGATGGAAGAAAACCTGTCAAATATGCGTCAAAACGTTCTTTTGATTCGCGAACGAAGGGAAAACCTGAATGTTCGTTCTCAAATTGACGGTGAGCTTGGGCTTTTGGATGTTGTATTGGGACAAAATATATCGGCCGGACAAAAAATCGGGCAGGTGAATGATTTGTCTGATTATAAAATAGAAGCATTGATAGATGAACATTATATAGATCGTGTACGTACAGGGCTGAATGCAACATTTGAGCGTCAGAGCAGTAAATATGAATTAACTGTACGGAAAGTATTTCCGGAAGTACGTGAGGGTAAATTCCGGACGGAATTCATCTTTACCGGCGAGCGTCCCGATAACATTCGTAGCGGACAAACATACTATATAAATCTGGAGTTAGGGCAACCGACCGAAGGCATTATCATTCCGAAGGGAACGTTTTTCCAGAGTACCGGTGGAAGCTGGATTTTCGTACTGGATGCAGACGGAAAGAAAGCATACCGCCGTAACATCCGTATCGGTCGTCAGAACCCGCAATATTATGAAGTGCTGGAAGGTCTGGAAGCCGGGGAGAAGGTTATCGTGTCAAGTTACGAGAGCTATAAAGATAATCAGGTACTTATACTTAGTGATTAATATTTTGTTTTCTGATGAATGATTAAATTGTTTAAACCGAGAATGTGATGGAAACTTTTAAAGTATTGTTCCGTTCTTTTTTCAAAAGAGGAAGAAATAATCTGATAAAAATTATATCGTTAAGTGTCGGACTGGCTTTAGGATTGGTCTTGATTGCAAAGGTATATTTTGAGCAGTCGTATAATGACTTTTTTCCGGATAAAGAGCGTATTTATATGATCTTGTCTAATTACTCAACAAGTGATGGGGCGAAGTCTTATGAACAAGCTTCCGGGGCTGTGGCAGTCGGCATGAAGGCGGAATTACCGGAGGTGGAAGTTTCGACGCGTTATACCTGGCTGGCTTCAAAGGCTGTTCTGGTTACTCCGGATAAGAACAAGTATTCCGGTGATGTGGTGATGGCTGATAGCTGCTTATTTGATATATTTCCCCGTCCGATCTTGGCCGGCGATGTGAAGGATGTATTATCGCGCCCGATGTATGTAATGATTTCGGATGAAATAGCTGAAAAGATGGGAGGGGCATCGTCCGTTATCGGACAAACATTTGAAGCGGAAGAGATGCCGGGAAAAGTATTTACAATAGGAGGTGTTTTTAAAGCGTTGCCCAAAAATACACATCTGAAATATGATATCGTGGTTTCAATGGCTTCGGTTGGTCATATTATGTGGGCGGGTAGCAGTACCAATTGGGTTGGAAATGATCGTTATCTTTCCTATGTGAAGTTATACCCGAACGTAAAACCGGAAGATCTTAGCGTAGGAATAGAACAGATGTGCAGAAAGTATCTTCCGATACAGGAATTGGAAAAAGCCGGCGTCGGAATCGGTTATAGTTTTAAACCATTGGCGGAAATACATGTAGGTGATGATAATACGAAACGTATGATGTTGATTATGTCTCTTTTAGCTGTGACTTTACTTTTTGTGGCAGTAATGAATTATGTACTGATTGTAATTTCGTCATTGGTCAACCGTTCCAAGGAAATGGCAGTAAACAAATGTTACGGAGCATCGGAAAAAAATATTTATTTCAAGATGTTGTCGGAAACAGGAGTTGATCTTTTTATTTCACTGATCATAGCATCATTATTGGTTTTATGTTTACGGGGAATCATCTTGTCTTTATTGGGAACAACATTGAGTGAATTGTTTACTATAAAGAGTACATTGCTCTTATTCGTTGTTTGTGTAATCATTTTTATCGTTGCCGCGGTTATTCCCGGCTATCTTTACGCGCGGATTCCCGTGGCGGTCGCATTTCGTAAATTCAACGAAAGTAAGCGTTATTGGAAATTAGGGCTTTTGTTTATCCAGTTTATCGCCGCCGGTTTTTTTGTTACTTTGTTGGTTATTGTCGGAAGGCAATATCATTTTATGGTGAATGATAATCCGGGCTATGTATATGATAATTTGGCTTATTGCAGTCTGGCTGGCGTGGATTCCGAACTCAGGCAAAAAGCGTTAGATGAGATTTCGCGTATGTCGGAGGTTTCGGAAGTGACAACGTGCAGCCAGCTGTTTTTTGGTTTTGCTTCGGGAAATAATATCTGGTTGCCGAATGATGACCGTGAACTATTCAACATCGCAGACCTGTATTCGGTAGGAAACGGTTATCTGGATCTGATGGAGATTTCTCTTGTTGAAGGACGCAGCTTTATAGAAAATACCCCTTCATCGAAGGAAGTAATGGTCAGCCGTAATTTCATTGAAAAAATCGGCAAATTTACAGATTGGCCGGATGGAGTTGTCGGCAAGAGCATTGTTATATCGGAACATAGTCAGGGGCCGGCGGACCTATATACTATCTGCGGGGTGTATGAGGATATCCGGTTGGGAATTATCGGCGCTCAGGATACGCGTTCATCGGTTATGTTTTATAATGATAAACCTTCCCGGTATCTGATGGTTAAATTTCATCAATTAACACCGGATGCAATGAAAAAAGTGACGGGTATATTGCAGAAAGTATTGCCGGATAAGGAGATCGTTGTTAACTCGTACTCGACAGAGATGATAGACCGGTATCGTGATTCTGCGAACTTTCGTGATTCCATACTGGCAGCCGGATTAGTCACCTTGATTATTTGCCTGATAGGATTAATCGGGTATACGAATGATGAAACGAACCGACGTAAAAAAGAAACAGCTATCCGGAAAGTAAATGGAGCAACGATACTGGATATACAACGTTTATTTCTGAAAGATGTAAATTACATGGCGCTTCCTGCTATAACAATCGGATGCATTATTGCTTACTTTGTTGCAAATTCATGGCTTAAAAAATTTGCGGATAAAGTTGATCTGACAATTTTTTTGTTTATTGGTTGTGCCTTGGTCGTGTTATTTATTATTCTGTCGGCAGTCAGTATAAAAAGCTATCGTGCTGCCAATGAGAATCCGGCAGATGCTGTGAAAAGTGAATAATTTCATTGTTAGTAATTGTTTTCATGTATTAAAAAACTTCCCGGAAAACTTCCCGGGAAGTTTTTTAAACAAAAAAACCGGACTTTCGCAAGTGCGGTTTTTTGTAAGAATCTTTTTAACAAGAAGGATGTTGTAATGCTTAATATACAAACAAACGTTACTTGATTCTTTGTTTAGGTCCGGACTTTCACAAGCCCGGATTTTAATGGGAATGTCTACATGCAATTAATTAATTTAATGACGTTTTCGTTTTTTTGTTATATTTCAGAATATCATTTTTTAGTTTCTCCAAGCATATATGCGTACTACTTTATGTCTGTTCTAAGATACTATAAGATCATATTTAAGCCATCGTTTCATACCCATATAATTTAAAGAGAGAAATTATACGGAACAAATATCTAATCTTTTTGGAAAAATAATTGGATTTTTTTGTCGTAAGAAATAGTCTTTTTTTCCTTTTTGACTCATTATACCCATAAAAACATCCAAATTCTTTTATTTTTTTGTGATAGAAAACGTTTGTTTTGTATTGCGATGAGTTTCGATTATCTTTGCGCTTTCCTTACTTAATCATCATAATAGCAAAACAAAATGAAAAAACTTAAACTGTTGTTGGTTGTCATATTGACTTTTTATATGACACCTTTTATTTATGCCGGAGGATTACTTACAAATACAAATCAAAGCGCTCATTTTATCCGGATGATTGCCCGTGACGCATCGTTGCAGATTGATGCCGCATATACAAATCCGGCAGGGTTGGTCAAATTAGATGACGGATTTCATTTTTCTTTTACCAATCAGAGCGCTTTTCAGACCCGTACGATCACATCTACGTTTGCCCCGTTTGTGGGATTTGGCGGTAGCCAGACGAAAACGTTTGAAGGAACAGCTTCCGCACCCATTATACCAAGTCTTCAGGGTGCTTATAAAACCGGAAAGTGGGTGCTGTCCGGAGCCTTTGCCATATCAGGCGGGGGTGGGAAAGCGACTTTTAATGACGGATTGCCGTCTTTTGAATCTTTAATTGCGACACTGCCTATTGCAATATCTACGATGGGTGTGCCGACAAACCAATACTCTGTGGATGCATATATGAGAGGAAGCTCTTTTATTTATGGCGCTCAGTTGGGGGGAAGTTATGCAATCAATGATCTGTTTTCCGCTTACGCCGGCTTTCGTCTCAATATTGTGAATAATCATTACGAAGGCTATTTGAAAAATATAAAGATCAATCCAAATGGAAATATGATGTTGGCGTCTGATTTTCTGAATGCGGCCGGGCAACCTGCATTAGCAGAGATGACTGCAGATCGGGAGATAGACAATAAGCAGTCGGGATGGGGGATATCGCCTATTATCGGGTTAAATTTCAATTATAAAAAATGGAATGTCGGAATGAAGTATGAATTTAAAACAAGTCTGAATCTGGAAAGTAAGACCATTGATGGAAAGGACGGAGGTTTACCGCAGTTTAAGAACGGAGTGAACACACCTCATGATATTCCGGCATTGTTTACCGTGGGGGCATCTTATCAGATTACGCCTAAATTGCTGGCAAGCGTCGGATATCATCATTTCTTTGATTCGGATGCAGATATGGCGGATGATAAACAAAAATACATTGACGGAGGTATTAATGAATATATTGCCGGTGCGGAATACCGTATTAACAGACTGTTTTTATTGAGCGCGGGCATACAATTTACAAAATCAGGAGTTACCGATGATTATCAGAAAGATTTGAGTTTTTCATTGGACTCTTATTCCATTGGTTTTGGTGGTGCAGTCAATGTTTCAAAAAATGTGGTTATCAATATCGGTTATTTCTGGACTACTTATTCGGATTGGACAGTAGAAAAAGTGAACTATGCACCGATTGCCGGTTCCAATCCGCCCTTGTATCTTCCCGGTAAGGATGTCTATTCAAGAACGAATAAAGTTTTTGCGGCAGGGGTTGATTTTACTTTTTAAACAGTTCTTACTACGATATATGAGAGGTGTTGCCTGATGGTAATACCTCTTTTTTTGGTTCGCCCGGCATGAGCTATTATAATAGAATTTTACATGTTTTGAAAGATATATTACATTTTTGTTGTTGTT